>JAYVZW010000230.1:0-5739 GCA_043783015.1 Verrucomicrobiota bacterium | reverse complement strand
CAAGCAGGGCTTGTTTACCATCTTGAATGCCGACTAATAAAAGTGCCAACGGCGGGACTCGAACCCGCACGGAGTTTCCTCCAAAAGATTTTAAGTCTCATGCGGCTACCAATTACGCCACGTTGGCCTCAAGGGTAATTTCTAAACTTCATTCGCGCTCTTGGCGAGTGAAATGCAATGCGATTGCTCAGTCATCGCGAAGCGAACGAACCAACCCGATCATGACACCCTGAATGGTCAGGTCATGCGCAGGAATCAGATCGGGATAGCGCGGGTTCTCCGCCCGCAAGCAAGGGCGACCCCGTTCCACGAGATAGCGTTTGAGGGTGCTCTCGCCATCAATCAGCGCCGCGACAACGTCGCGCGATTTCGGTTCGCGCTGCTCGAGCACGACGATGTCGCCATCGAGAATATGCGCGCCGACCATGGAGTCGCCCCGCACTTGCAGCGCGAACGGTTTCGCATTTTGGGAAAGATGCAGCGCGCGGAAATCCACCGCCAGATGCCGGTCAGCCTGCTGCGGATTGTCGGAGGCGAACCCGGCGGGGATGGCGCCATAGACCGGTATCTCCACCATCTGTGCGCGAGATTGATGCTCCTGCGGAAAGACCACGGCGCGGGCTTTTCCCGCGAGCCGACGGATGACGCCCTTGCGCTCCAGCGCGCGGAGATGACCCATCGCAGCCGTCTGGCTGGCGAATCCAAAATGCTTCTGGATATCCCGCGTAGAAGGCATGACTCCGTGCTGACGCTGATAGCGCCGCAGAAAATCCTGTAACTGCTTCTGCCGTTCCGTGAGCATATAACGAGATGAACACTGTTCACTCGCGCAGTCAAGTTTTTTCCCTTTGGACCCAGCCGCAGCCTCTGGATAGTGCGCTGCATGAAAAGCATCGCCCATCGGACCCTCGCCGCCACACTCCTCGCGTGCGGCTTGATTCATTCCGCCTTCGCCCAAGACAAAACAAAAACCGACACGCCGCCCGCACAACTCGGCTATGCGGATGATCGCAAAGCCGGCCGCCTTCCGGACCTGACCGCCGGACTTTCCACAATGGCCGCGCAAGCATTCGGAAAAAAAGAGTGGGACAAGGCGCGCACTGCCTATCTGGAAATGCTCAAGGCGGAGCCGGACAATCCGCTCACCCTTTCCAATCTTGGCGCGGTCGAGCAGCAGTCGGGGCATCTCAATGAAGCAAAAAATTATCTGCTGCGCGCTGTGCAAATCAATCCCGCGCTGCAACAATCATGGCTCGCGCTTGGCTTGGTCTGCCATGACATGGGTGATTCCTATCTGTCGGTTTCCGCACTGTCCCGCGCCGTTCATGAAGACCCGTCCGACGCACGGGCGCACAACTATCTCGCCGTTGTCACGCGCTCCCTCGGCTGGCTGGACGCCGCCGAGGCCGAGTTGCAGCGCGCCATCGAGTTGAATCCGAAATATTCTAACGCGCAGTTCAATCTTGCGCTCATGTATTTGGATCGCAACCCGCCATCGCTGGCCCTGGCCAAACAGCATTATGACAAAGCCCTCGCGCTCGGTGCGGAAAAAGACGAAGCGGTTGAGGAAAAGCTCAAGCAAAAATAGTCCCGCCTTTATTCCTCAGACCGCCTCGTTAACTCAGGGCACAAATACTCTCCCGTTATTTTATTCTCCAACCAGAACATGGGCCAGTAAATCTCCGACAGAAAATGACCGGCGTTAGTGTGGCGATACCACGCAGGCCCAGCCAAAACGTCCACTCCGGCGAACGGCCCCGATACTTTCGAGCAACCGGCGCGAATGACGCCAAAACCGCCGAGGTAGGAACCCAGCAGAACCAGCACGAAAATCACATGCCAGGAATTTTTCATGGGACAAGTAAGACCGAAGCGGGAGAATAATCCAGAAGCAATCAATGAAGAAAAATCTGGCAGCCGAAGAACTCCGACGCATCGCCGATGCCGGCTTGCTGCGCCAGCTCCGCGACATTGACTCCCCGCAGGGACCGATCGTGCGGATGAATGAGCGCGAGTTGATCAACTTTTCTTCCAACGATTACCTCGGCCTCGCTGGTTCCGATGAGCTTGGAGAAGCGATGATCGAGGGCGTGCAGCGCTTTGGCGTTGGCTCCGGCGCATCAAGACTCGTCTGTGGCAATCTATCGCCGCACATGCGACTGGAAGATGCCATCGCGAAATTCAAAGGCACCGAAGCAGCGCTGGCCTTTTCCAGCGGCTATGCGACGGCAATGGGCGTGATCCCCGCGTTATGCTGCAAAGACGACACCGTCATTCTCGACAAGCTCAGCCACGCCTGTCTCATTGACGCCGCAAAATTCAGCGGCGCAACGATGCGCGTCTTTCCGCACAATGATCTCGGCAAGCTCGCGCATTTGCTCAAGACCGTGCGCGCCAAATCAGCAGACTCCCGCATCCTCGTTGTCACCGAGAGCATCTTCAGCATGGATGGCGATGCCGCGCCGCTGCGCGAGATCGTGGAACTTTGCGAAGCGCATGACGCGTTGTTGCTCGTTGATGAAGCCCACGCTGTTGGTGTGCTCGGGCCCGGAGGACGCGGTCTGATAGCGGACCTCGGATGGGAAAAGCGCGTGCCGCTGCAAATGGGCACACTGGGCAAGGCGCTCGGAGTGAGCGGCGGTTATCTCGCAGCCGCGCGCAGTGTGGTTGATTTGCTTATCAATAAAGCGCGTAGTCTCATCTATTCTACGGCACCCCCGCCCGCCGTGGCCTTTGCGGCGGCGAGAGCGGTGGAGATAGTGCAAGGCTCACACGGTGATGAATTGCGGAATAAACTGCACGCGAATGTCAATGCTGTGGCACGCGACTCATTGGCCGCAATCATTCCGTTGATCATCGGCGACGAATCTATCGCGATGCAAACCAGCGCCGCCTTTCTGGAGCAAGGGTTTCTCATTCCCGCGATTCGTTATCCCACGGTGGCGCGAGGTTCGGCGAGGCTGCGGCTCACGTTAAGTGCCGCGCATGAACGCGGTCAGATCGAACGACTTGTCGCGTGCCTTCGTGACATCATGCCTCAGTTGCCGGCATTTGTTGAACATCCGGCGGGCGAAAGCACTGAATAATTTCTCCCGCAGCGCGAGCGGGGCATCGAAACGCATCGCGCTGCATTCGGCAAAGGCGCGCAATAAATGCCGTGTGGTGACTTCCTTGGCGAAATGCATTTTCGCATGCTCCAGTCCCGCCGCGCCCGTCTGCTCGCAGCGTGGGGAATTTTGCAAGAGCGATGCCAGCGCGTTGGCCAGTTGCCCCGGTTGCTTTTCATCGCAAAGCAAACCCGTCACTCCATCCAGCACCATTTCTGGCACACCCGCGAGTTTGGTGGAGACGCAAGGCAGGGAAGCCGCCATCGCTTCCATCAAGACCGTGGGCAGATTATCCATGCCGCCGTCGTGTTCAGTCTTGCAGGCGAGCGCGAAGACCTGGGTTTCTTCGGCAAGCAGTCTCGTGATCTCCTGCATCGGAAGCGGTCCGGCGAGGTTCACGTCATTCTGCAAATTGAGCTCGGTGATTTGCGATTTGAGTTCCTCCTCCAGCGGGCCTTCGCCCACGATACGGCAACGAAACTTCAATCCACGATCCCGCAAAAGTCCGCAGGCGCTGATGAGGTCGTCATAGCCCTTCTTTTCGATTAACCGGCCCACGCTGAGAATGCCGCCTATCGCCTGGCTGCGATCAGCCTTCGCCCGTGCTGCCATGAAGGGCGCGAGATCCAGTCCGTTGTAAACCCGCCGCACACGCGGGGCGGCATCCGGGAACTGCTCACGCAAGCGACGCGCGGTAAAATCACTCACGGTGACGATCAGGCTCGCGTCATGAAACAGGCCGGGCATCTCAGGAATCTGATCTTCCGCTTTGCAAAAAATGTCATTGGCGTGCGCCGTGAAGCTGTAGCTTAAACCGTAAAATTTCCGCAACCACCAGCAGGTGCGCGCGCCTATGCCGGCGAAATGAGAATGCGCGTGCAGCACGCCACCATCCAGTTCACGGAGTTTCGCGCCGATCCATGCTGCTTCATAAACGCGTGATTTGTCGGAGCGCGCGCCCCATTGACGAAGCGTCAACACCACGCTCTGCGGAAGTTGTTGCGCGTCCAACATAAGCCGGACTTCCTCAACAAGTTTTTCACCGGGTGGAAGGAAGTGCACATGCTCAAAAAGTTCCGCCGGGAAATGTCGCACCCCTTCCTCGCGGGTGTCGTGGATGGAAAAGATCACCGGGCGCACGCCGAGACGTTTCAGCTCCATGATCTCCCTCACGCAAAAAGTTTGCGTGAAAGAGGGGAACCGCTCGAAAACGTAGGCGAGATGATGACGCGGCATCCAGCTTGGTTAGGCTGAAATCGCGACGCGGTAAAGCTACTTTATAGAGCCTGCCGGTTTGGCGGGCCGGCTATTCGCCCGCCGCCTTCTTCACGGTTTCCTTCGCAGATTGCACTTTTAGCGAAGTAACCTCTTCCAGCTTCGGGGCCGCGCCGCCCTTGGGGACATAGTTGAGCGCTGCGCCATTGATGCAGAAGCGCCTGTCGGTCGGCGTATTGTAGCCTTCTTTTTCAAAGACGTGGCCGAGGTGCGCATCGCAGCGTGTGCAGACGACTTCAATGCGGCGCATACCGCTCGAATCGTCCACGCGTTCCGCCACATTTTTGGCCTTGGATTGATCGTAAAAAGAGGGCCAGCCGCAACCGGAGTGAAATTTTTCGCCGCTGGTGAACAGCTCCGCTCCGCAGCAGACACAGTAATAAGTGCCGTCACCCTGTTTGTTGAAATCGTCGTAAGCCTTGCCGTTTGGAGATTCCGTGCTGGCGTGACGGGTGACAGCGAACTGCTCGGGCGTGAGTTTCTTGCGCCATTCTTCTTCGCTCTTGATGACTTTGGCATTTTTCATGGGTTTTGCTTCCTTGTCGGCTGGCTTGGTTTTGGCTTTGTCCTCAGCGCGCATGAAGGCCAGCGCGCCAGCGAACACGCAGATGAGGATGAGAGTTTGTTTCATGTTTATCATACGGCTGAATTGGTCACAAGATGTCGTAAGACGTTCGTTATTCGCGGAAAATAATGCGGCGGTTCTTCATGGCTTTCTCAAGTCATAGCATAGAATTCGCAGCCCGCCGGAATCGCGCACCATCTCGCGCTCGTTCTGCATCACATAGAGCAGCCCGTGGCTCAGGGCTGGCAGGCACCAGGTGTGCTGCGAATAAAACAACTGGGCACGCGATTCGATCTTGACTCCTTGCGGTGAGAGGTCGAGCCACAAGAGCGCGCCGGTCTCGCCGAGGCACAGTGTTTTGCCGTCAACCGTCAGCAAGCTGGCGCGGAGAATGCCTGACTTCGCGACGCGGCCACCGTTCTTTGCGGTCATTTCCTCATCGTCCCATGTTAAGTCATTGCGCCATTTTTCTTGGCCGCTGGTGGCGTCAAAGCACACAAGCTGCGCGGCCTGTTCTGTCTCGCCGTCGATGCCGTAGAGAAATCCGTCTTGCAGCACGGGATTCATCCAGTGCGTGGCGAACTTGCCCGACTTCCAAACTTCCGTTGTTTTGAAATCCTTGCCGAACTCCAGCATCACACCGCCGAGCGGGCGGCCCTTCGGATACGCGGTGCTGATGAACGTGCGATTCTTTCCCGGCACCGCGACCGGCGAACTTCCTACTGCCTGGATGTAATCTTTCGCGCGCCACGGATGCCGCGACAGCACCATGCCGTCTTTTGGATCCACACA
>JAYVZW010000229.1:0-5744 GCA_043783015.1 Verrucomicrobiota bacterium | reverse complement strand
GACATCGCGCTGGCCAACGCGTTGGAGCATGATGATGTCTGCCGAGTGGTCAACGTTCACGCCAGCGTCTTCTGTTGCACTAGGGCGAACTTTACGGGGGGATATTGGTAGTGTTTTCACAAGTGCATATTTAGACGTCTGTATCAGTTTTGTCTAGTGTTATTTTAAATCGTCTATTCATTGTCTATTGTTAATGACACACAAATAATGATTTTGGGGAGGCTAGAGATTATTGTGACAATTCTTACTTGAGTAAAATGCCACACAATGTCACTTGACATGCCCACACCAAACTACCCGACCATGCTCAGCCGATTCTTCAAAAAAGACGAAGCCTTCTACGATCTGCTGGAAGCCAGCGCCGCTGAGTCCCGCCAGTGCGCCCTTCTGCTCAAGGATGTAGTCGCCCACCTCGGCGGCGACGCCAGCGCGCAACTGGAGGCGATCCGGCAAAGCCGCCGCAAGCACAAGAAACTCACGCAGGAGATTGCAGAGAAGCTCTGCCGCACTTTTGTCACGCCGCTGGACCGCGAGGACATCGAGAGCCTGAGCAGCGCGCTGCACAAGGTGCCGAAGACTGTGGAAAAAATTGCCGAGCGCCTGGTGGTGTGCCCCGTTAAATTTGCCAGCGACATTGTCGCCAAGCAAATCTCGTTACTCGACCAAGGCACTGTGGAAGTAGTCGGAATGGTTGGCAGCCTGAGAAAAAAAGCAGGGCTGGAAACCATCCAGGACATGCAGGACCGGCTCCAGCACATCGAAGGCGATGGCGACAAGCTGATGATGGACCTGCTGCGCCAGCTTTACAACGGCACAGTGGAAGCCATCGAGGTCATCATCTTGAAGGATCTCTACGAACTGCTGGAAAAGGCGATTGATCGGTGTCGCGACGCGGGCAATGTTGTCTTTCAGATGGTGCTGAAATACTCCTGACCACGCCATGCTCACGCTGTTCTTCTGCGTTCTCATCGCGGCGCTGGTCTTTGAGTTCATCAACGGCTTCCACGATACCGCCAACGCCATCGCCACTGTGGTCTCCACCAAGGTGCTCACGCCCAGGGCCGCGATTCTTCTCGCTGCGATAACCAACTTGTTCGGCGCATTCATGGGCACGGCCGTGGCCAAGACCATCGGGCAGGACTATGTGGATGTGCAGGCCATCACCTTAGCCACGGTGCTCGCGGGTTTGATAGGCGCGATCATCTGGAACCTCATAACGTGGTGGTGGGGCCTCCCGTCCAGCTCCAGTCACGCACTGGTCGGCGGATTGTGCGGCGCGGCAGTGGCCTCATCAACGAGGGGCTGGGATGTCCTCAAATGGAGCACGGGACTGTGGCCAAAACTGGTCAAATACATGATCATCTCCCCGCTGGTCGGCTTCGCCATTGGCGCGCTGTTGATGTATGCACTTTATGCGATTTTCGCAAAGTCACCGCCCTCCCATGTGAATCGAATTTTTGGGCGACTGCAAATTCTCAGCGCGGCGTTCATGGGCTACAGCCACGGCACCAATGACGCGCAGAAAACCATGGGCATCATCTCGCTGGCCATGTTCACCGCCACCAAATCGGGCGCGTTCGACAGTCTGCCTGGCTGGCTGGGCTTTCTGAAATTACACGGAGGCGAAGCGGGCAAATTTCCCATTCCCGAATGGGTCGTCGTCATTTGTGCGCTCATCATGTTCGCCGGCACCGCGACGGGCGGCTGGCGCATCATCCGCACCATGGGGCACAAGATGGTCAAGCTCATGCCCGTGCATGGTTTCGCCGCGGAAACCTCCGCCGGCCTGGTGATCAATGTCGCGAGCTGGCACGGCATCCCCTTGTCCACAACTCATGTCATCTCCGCGAGCATCATGGGCGTGGGCGCAACCAGACGCCTCAGCGCCGTGAAGTGGGGCGTGGTGAACCGCATTGTCTGGGCGTGGATTTTTACACTGCCCGTAACGGGACTTCTCGGTTTCTGGTTGTTGAAATTGATGCGTCTGGCGGGCGTTTCATAAAAATTTTCGGCAACTTGAATATGGTGGGGACGGCATCGTCGAATGTCGTGCAATCCAAAATCCACCATGAAAAAAATTCTGTCTCTCATTGCACTCGCCGGCACCTTCGAGCTGCTGCCAGTCAACTCCGCCAACGCCCATGATAGTGGCCGCGTCGTCGGTTACACACCATGCGGCAAACCCATCATCGCCACCCATGAAGTCGCCGGACGCGACCACTGCGGCCGCAACATCTGGGAATGGATCAGGCATTATCCCAGTTCCTGCCATTGCGACAACCGGCTTCAGTAGCGAAATGGGGGCCGGTGATGCGGTGCCCAACAAAAAAGGCTTCCCGTTGAGGAAGCCTTTTTGCAAATAATAACCAGCCGTCAACTCAGCTCACGAAATCGGCAGTCTCTGTTGCCTGCCTTTCGGCTGGCTTGTTCATCGAGAAGCGGAAACGGATCTTGCCGCGCTTGGCAGTGGCGCGGGCCTTGCGGGCCGAGCGCTGCTTTGGCGTTTCAAACGAGCGCAGGCGGCGCACTTCTTCGAGAATCCCTTCCATCTCCAGCTTGGTCTTCAAGCGCTTGAGTGCGCGATCCACAGGTTCACCTTTTTTGACTTGGATTTCTGGCATGGAGGAGCTTGGGTAGGGTTCGATTTTGATTAAAAAATGGGGCCAAGAATAGTTCCAGCCGTCGCGTGGTCAACTGGAAACTTTTTTCTCTTTTGAGGCCGTTCTCCGCCATGTGCTATGCTACGCCCTATGAAATCCCTGCTCCAACTTCTCCCCGTCATCTGTTGTGCCACTGTTTTCGCCGCCGGTCCCGCAAAAATCACTGATATCAATGACGCGCTGGCCAAGGCCAAGCAGGGCAACAAGATGCTCTTCCTGCAACTTGGCCGGGAAAATTGCGGCAACTGCCAGGCCCTGAAGGCCCTCATCAAGGCGGGCCGAGTAAAACTTCCCGCCACCAAGTTCGTCTATGCCGATGCCAATTGCGACGATGCGGCCACCATGAAGGCCTTCAGCGCGAAATTCAAAGTGACCGGCAATACCTTGCCCTTCGTCGTCATCGCAGCCGCCGACGGCACGCAGCTTGCCGCGCACAGCGGCTCCGGTTCGGAGGCAGATTTCAACAAGCTGATTCGCGAGGCGGAAAAGGCTATAAAAAAATAGCGGGCGGTGCTGGATGATGCTCCTTAAACCAGATTGGTATTGCTGCACACGTTGCAGGGCAGATCATTTCTGCCCGGGCATCAATTCATCCGCGAACCGTTTCTCGATCAAACGTGGCGTCACGAAGCCGATGAGCCGTCCTTCTTCCCAGTCGATGGCCGACCATGAGTCCCAAGGCAGTTCAATGAGCACAGCGGCACAGGTGGGCATCTCTTCCACTTCACCGCGTTTGAGCAAGCGTTCGGCAAAGTTGCTGATGCCGGGGTTGTGAGCGAAGATCATGACGTGCTTCCAGCGATCGTCCAGTTCGCGAACAAAATGCAGAAGGATCTTGGGTTCCGCCAGATAGAGGATGCGATCAAGCACAGCCGGACCGGAGCCTATTTCGCCCGCCATCAAGGATGCGGTTTCTACGGCCCGATTGGCCGTGCTGGTTATGAGACGGTCAGGCTTGGCCAACAAAGCCGGTATGCCATTGGCACCAAAATATGTCTTGGATAAAAATCTCCCCACCATGGGTGCCGCGCGCAGACCCCGATCATTGAGAGGTCGATCATGATCGTTCAGAATGGTATCGTCCCAACTGGACTTGGCATGCCGGATGAGGGTGAGATACTTCATTCCCAACAATGCATTTTTTTGTTAAGATGTGCTAATAAATATATTGGGTCAACTCCAATTACAAGGAAAAAATCGACTCTTAAGCTAAAAATGATAGTCAACTCCTGAGGAATGAATCTCATGTATGAGTTGCAATAACTAAAATTGTTGGACATTTGATAAAATTTTAGCTACCATACACGAATGTTGCTGAAAAAATCGCTGGCCAGCCGTCAGAGCACCCCTTGGTGGTTGTGGTTGAATATTCTCAGTTTAGATGCCCCGATCGTGGCTATGCTCTGGCAGGAAGCCTTATCGCGCTGCTATCATGTGAAACTTGTCCCCGGTTTTCAACTGGCGCTCGGGCTCGCAGTCTGGCTGATCTATCTGGTGGATCGCACACTGGATGGCATGGCGCAGACAGAGACGCACCTGCTGAGTGCGCGGCACGCCTTTTACCGCAGACACCGGAAATTGTTCGCATGGGTGATCATACCGCTTGTCACTCTTCTTCTGCTGGGTGTCGCGCTGACCGAAATTCCCTCCGGCATCCTGTGGCGTTGCTCGCTCCTGGCACTTCTCGTCGGCCTTTATCTTTTGCATTATGCGGCCAGACAGCATCGAGTCGTCTTCATAATCGGGACTCTCTTTCTCTGCATTGCCGGCATTGGCGTCATTTTAATTCTTCCGATTGTATCGTCCCAGAAAATTCTTTACAGCGGCTTGTTGATCGGGCTGGCAGCATTGTCATTATTCGTGAAAGACTCCTGCAATTCCCGTGTAATCCCCAAAGAGGTCGTCTGCGGTTTTCTCTTTGCCGCGGGCTGTTCATTGGGGGTGAATTTCTACACCAGAAATGAATGCGCGAGTCCATTCTCGCCGGAGATTCTCATGCTGGCCATGCTCTTTGCGCTTAACTGCACCGGTATTTCCTGTTACGAGCGCAAGTCGGACGCATTTTTTGATGCCAATGCCATCTCCCAGACCTGGCCGAAAATCGTGCGCGTCTATCCGGCTCTGCTGCTGACCCTGGCGGCGCTTTCAAGCTGGATGCTCCGCCTGCACGTGTCGCTGGAAATGCTCAGTTTTGCCTGCGCCATTCTGCTCGGAACCCTGCTCCTCGCCGCCCTGCATCTTTTTTCCAGACGGCTCCGGCCCGATCTTTCCCACGTGCTGGCGGATGTGGCCGTCGCGCTGCCGATCATTATCGTGATGGCAGTGCAGTGAATTGCTCCGGCTCAATAAACCTTCACCGCCCCGGTGTGGGAATTGATGACCAGTGTGCGGTAATCGGCAGGGAGCTTGCCAGACGGAAGTTTCGCCAGCATGCGCTCGGAGACCAGCGTGAGACACCAGCGATCACTGGTGCCCTTGGATAGATCCGTGGAGCCGTTGGCCAGCAAGGCATAGCCGTAAACCTTGCCAGCGCTCACGCTGGAGGGGGTCTCGTGCTGAAGCAAATTGGAGCGCGTCGCGTCCTGAAGGCAGACAATGCCATTGTCGAATTTGAGTTTCTCCGTGACGGCAGAAGCTTTTCCCGTGAGGGGGTCAATGGCCCACACCTGATAAGAACGGTAACGGGGATCATTCTTGAAATCAGATGCCTCGAGCAGGAAACGAATCTCAAGAGTCCGGTTTTCCTTAACTGCCTTCAAGCCCACACTGGCCAAATCCCCGGCCAGCCGGGTGGCTGATGTGGAGAGACGCTGACTCTCCAGCGTCCCGCGCAAAGCAAAGCCCGCCATGGTCAGCATAATTGAAATGATGGTCATCACCACGATCAGTTCAATGAGCGTGAATGCGCCGCGCGACCGGCCTGATCGAAACCTGTTCATCACCGGATCTGTGTTCATGACATTCATTCCTTCAAGCTGACCCATTTTGCCGAGCGAATGGCTACGGAGGTGGAAAAGACATGATGACCGAGACGCCGTTTATCAAGCTCGGTTTCAAGCGACACCAGATCCTTGTCAAAATTGG
>JAYVZW010000228.1:0-5747 GCA_043783015.1 Verrucomicrobiota bacterium | reverse complement strand
AGACGGATGCCAGCGGGAATATCACCAAGGCCGGGTCGCTTGATCCGTTCTATAAGTTTCACGTGCTGAGCACGAAAAAATTTGGCCAATGATGTCCCCATATTCTCGGTGAGCTTGCTAAAGTCAAAACGCTAAAAAATCAAAGAACCTTCCACTAAACGGGATAGTGGCGGAGGAAGAATATGTTTGACCTTCGCGATGGCTCGGCGCAGTATTATTAATTCTTTCACGCAATCCTTTTTCATTCCGCTTGGTGGCTGGAAACCGCATTAACGTGAGCTTTGCAAGGCGGCTGCTGGAAGCTTTAGAAAAAATCCATTCCATGAATCCACCCATTTCAGTGTCAGTAAGCAAATTTGCAACCACTCTGGCGCTCGTATGGCTGCTGATAGCTGGTGCCCAAGCCAGGACATGGACCAGCGCGGACGGCGCCAAAACATTCGAGGGAGAGTTGCGTTCCTATGATCCGGCCACGGGCAAAGTTGCTGTGACTCTGTCCGATGGCAGGCAGGCAGTCATCCAGCAGGATAAACTTTCTGCCGATGATCACGCCTTCCTTAAGGAGAATGCCACCAAACCAGTAGCCGCGACTTCTGCCAAAAACTCCGCGAACGACAACGTCGGCACCGATCCGAAAAACCTTTTCAAAAAGCATGATGGCAAAGCGGCGGACATGAGCAAGCCGGTCCAGATTTTTATCATGCTGGGCCAGTCCAACATGGTGGGCATGGGTAATATCGCCACGCTGGAGGCCGCGGTTAAAACGAAGGGTAAATACCCTTATCTTGTGGATGATGCTGGCGCATGGACCCAGCGGAAGGATGTCCGCAATGTTTTTATGATGAGCCTTAAGCTGCAACATAACGATTGGTTGAGCGTTGCTAATCGGAAAAATGTTGGTCTTGAGCACGGCATCGGACATTGCCTGGGAAACGCGATTGATGCTCCCGTCATGATTCTCAAAAGCTGCATCGGGAACCGCAGCCTTGGCTGGGACCTGCTTCCCCCGGGCAGTGAACCCTATGAGTTTGAAGGGAAAATGAATCCCGGTTACCGGGGGACTCCGGAAAACCCAAAAGGGAATGGAGAGAAGGTCGTGGGTGCCTGGTATGCCGGCAAGCAATATGACGACGATGTTGAAGGCGCGAAGCAAGTGCTCGCCGACCTCAATACCTACTACCCGGACGCTAAAAAATTCGAAGTCACCGGCTTCTTTTTCTGGCAGGGCGAAAAAGACGGAGGAAACGCCGCACATGCCGCAAACTACGAAAAAAACCTTGCCCGATTTATCAAGGCATTGCGTAAGGACTTTAATTCCCAAAACGCCAAGTTCGTTCTTGGCACCCTGGGTGAAGCTGTGAAGGGCAGCGGGGGCAATGGTGGCTCGGTGCTCAATGCCCAGCTCGCGGTGGATGGAACAAGCGGCAAATATTCAGATTTTAAAGGCAACGTGGCCAGGGTCTATACCAATCCCTTGTCGCTCGGTGGCAGCGGCAACGCCCATTACGGAGGCAACGCCGAGACTTACATGAACGTCGCTGAAGCCATGGGGAAGGCGATGGTGGATCTGTTAAAGGCCGGGAAATAGGAAAATCTCTCGAGCATCATTCACATCACAAAAGAAATTTACATTATGAAAACGGAAATGAACACCGCACCGTGCATGACTTGCATACCCTTGTGCCTCGCTTTCTCCGCTTCAGATAGTCAAACTGACTGACAAAACATAAAAACACAAAGCCTAATTATGAACAAAAGGAAGTTACTGGGAATCGGCATTACTCTGTCAATGTTGTTAATGGGGGTATCATTTACTCTGGCCGCCAAAGCCAAGGCCAAATCCTCTGCTGATGTGCCGCTCACTGAAGCAGGGCAGAAGCTTGCGACGAAGTATGCCGAACAATTGAAAGTGTTACAGGCGGAGATCGCCAGAGACCTGCCGAAAATCGATGAGCTGAAAAAAGCCGCCCTTCACTCAGCCCGTGAAGCTCTTAAAAAAGCGGAAGAGGAAGCGTATTTAACGCAGGAATCCCAGGGTAAAGTTAAAGCAGCACAAGCCTTGGTGGAACACGCCAAGGGCAAATGGATCGGCGGTGCCGACAAGGGTATTGCCCAAGCGCAGTCAGCACTGAAGAAGGCCACCACCGATACCCAACGTGATGCCGCGAGTAAGGAACTGGCCAAGTGGGAAGCAAACAAGCAGGACGGAATCAAAGCTCTCAAGGAGCGGCAGGCGGCATTGGACAAGGCAAAAACCGATGCTGCCAAGGGTGATCAGGCAAATCAGGCCGCTCAGGCGGCTTTGGCCAAGGCGCGCGCTGACGAGAAAGTCGCCACCAAAGCTTTTCTGTCCCAAGTCGAGCCGTTTCTATCGAGCGATAAGCTGGATGCGAAACTGGTCAAAGCCGCCGTGCTTGCCGAGGGAACTCCTAATGGTCTGGCTGCCTTTGCGCAGCTGGGCAGGGAGCAGGAAGCCTTGGTGGACAAACTCCTGGCCGATTCCAAGTTGATGAAAGAAATGCTTGAAGCTGGTGGCGCGATGGGTGGCAAGTATGGCTCTGCGATGGAAATTTATTCGGCGATTCAGAAGGTCAGTCAGAAGACCAATGATGGAGTCTTGCAACGACTGGCTCTGGCCACCAGTCTGGAACATGCGGTGCCGGTCAAGCAGTCCAATGCCATAGACCAGACCAATGCCCCGGCCATGGTTAATCCGGTCAAACGTTACCAGCATTATGAGAAAGCTTATCTAAACGGGGAGTTGGACCCGGCGTTCAAAAGCTTTACGACATGGGAATACCGGATGGTCGTTGACTGCGACGCACCGGATAAAATTTTGACCTGGGGTCGCGAGATGCTCCGGAATTTCCGGCCTGATCATACCACCAATCCTAACTACGGCTGGCGCTATTCCGCCGCCGTCAAAACTGAGGTTCCTTACGGTTCTCAGTGCGTCAAGGATGATCTTCCTTCGCTTAATACCTACCAGAACATCCCCAAAGATGGGGGAGTATGTGGTCGGCGCGCATTTTTTGGCCGCTTCGTCCTACGCAGTTTTGGCATTCCGGTCTGGGGTGTGACGCAGCACGCTCATGCCGCGCTAAGTCATTGGACGCCCAAAGGTTGGGTGATTAATCTCGGAGCCGGGTTCCAAGCAAGTTGGTGGGACAAGGATGATGCTCCGCGGAGCGGCACAGACTTTCTTCTGGAATCCCAGGCTCGGGAAAATGTGCAGGATTACTTGAAGGTTCTGCGCGCGCAGTGGGTTGGCAGCATTCTTGGTGAGCCTGCCTACAATGATCGCAAAAAAGTTGAAGGCGGTTTTTGGAGCAATACAGCACATTATTTGACGGTCGCACTCGCGGCCCACGCAGTGGAACTGGGGCCGCTCGGTCAGGAACTGGCGGAAGCCAATGAGCCCGAGGAAAAACAGTCTGTCGGGCAAGCGCACATCAACGACTCCGACCAGCGCGCCATTGCCAGCCGTGAGGGAGTAATTACCATTCCCTCCGTGGCTCACGGCAAGTCAATAGGATCCGTCGTTCCCATGAAGAGTTACGCTGGTGGCATGCAGATCAATTGCAGAGGTGGTTTCAAAACCCAATATGATTTTGAGGCACCGCAAGCCGGCAAGTATGCGCTAACCGCGAAGGTGGCGACCTTGCAGGAGGGACAAGTATTCCTGTTCGCGGCCAATGACGTCAAACAGCCTGCTGAAGTCGCGGTTCCCTACACTATTGGTATGTGGCAGCCGACCAAGCTGGTGGAAGTTACTTTGGCGAAGGGTAAGAACACCCTTAGCTTCGCGGTCAAAGACGGCAGCCGCAGTGTGACCATCAAAGAATTCACACTAACAACGGTGAAATGATGCGTTGGAACCAGTTGATCGGCGGTTGGATATGAATCTGACCACTAATTTCTCTGTGTGATCGACCAGCGGCACAACCGAGCCGATAACCGTTGATCAACACATTTGCTAAGATCAACGTCTGCCACAGACTTAGCCAGCACCGGTTCGTCGGCGATGCGGCGCGCGCAGTGACCGGGCTTCTGCGAGCACCATGAATTCCCACTACGACGTCGCTCCTCAGCGATGTGTCCGAGGATGCCAGCAGGAAATCCATCGAGGAACTGACTCGCGCTTGGCCTGAAAATGGAATTCATTGAGGGCATTACCGAAAGTGATCCGGCTGAGCAAGCTGTGGATTGATGATTTGAAGATCTTCAAAATTAAGAGGACATAGCACGGCAAACTGCACCAGCATCCATCCGCACTTCCCACCTCTAAAGTCACACCATGAAAATCCTTTCACTTATCTTCCTTGCCCTCGCCGCCACATGCTCCGCGAATGACATCCGCGTCCTTGTATGGGACGAGCAGCAGCCCCAGCAAAAGGAGGCTTATGGTGAAAAATTTCCCGGTGAAACCCTCGCTGCGCATTTGAAAAAACAGCCGGGACTTTCCGTGAAGACGGCGAGGCTCGATGATGCCGAGCAAGGACTGAGCGACGCCGCGCTTGATGCCACCGACGCACTCATCATCTGGTGTCATCGCCGCGTGAAGGAGCAGGACGACGCGCGCGCCGAGGCCGTGGTAAAGTGCGTGCTCGATGACAGACTCTCGCTCATCGCGCTGCATTCCGCTCATTGGGCGAAGCCGTTTGTGCGGCTCATGCAGGAGCGCGCGAAGGCGGATGCGATTCAGGCACTGCCGGAAAGCGAGCGTGCGGCGGCGAAGTGGGAGTTCCTCAATGACGCGCCCCACTATATAGGCGTGAAGGCCAACGCGCGGCTCACACCATTTGTTGAGAAGGGCGAGGGTAACCTGTGGAAGCTCACGCTGCCGCAGTGTGTATTTCCGGCGTATCGCGCGGACGGCGCACCTGGGCACCTCACAACATTGCTGCCGCAGCATCCCATTCGCTGCCGGATTGCCCGCACAATGGGAAATCCCGCAGACGGAGATGTATGGAGAGCCTTTCCATGTGCCGCCGCCAGACGATGTGGTCTTCGAGGAAAAGTGGGACAAGGGAGAGCGCCTCCGCAGCGGCTGCGTGTGGCGCGTGGGCAAGGGGCGTGTCTTCTACTTCCGGCCCGGTCACGAGACGTATCCGGTTTACAAGCAAGCCGAACCGCTGCGCGTCATTGAGAACGCCGTGCGCTGGTTGCCGGGCAAGTAATTAGGGCATTGCACGTATGATGAAATATGCTCTGAATCCGAAATGGCTGCGACGGCTTTGGCTGGCGGTTTTGGTTTTGTTTGTTGCTGATTGGCTGCTGCCGGTGAGCACCAGATTCACTCGAGCGAGCGGCGTTGTCTTGTTTGCGATTTTATGGATGGGATTGATTGCCTTGGTGTGGCGGCAACGTCTGGTCCGTATCTGCTTGCTTGGTTTTACCGTGATGATCGGGATTTTTCTGGCCTTGCCCGCTCGCGGACCTGCGGATGCGGCTAAGCTGCGCAAAGCTTATGTTGCTGGGCTGCTGCGCTATCGATATGTGCCTTTCTATTGGGGTGGTGAAAGTCCCAAGGGCATTGATTGCTCGGGGCTGATCCGACGTGGGCAGATCGATTCCATGTTTTTGCAAGGTATAGGCACTCTCGATGCCGGCCTTGTGAGATACTCGCTGCGGGTTTGGTGGAATGATTGCACGGCGCGAGATTTCGGAGAGGGCCGCGGCTTCACGACCCGGCTATTCTCCGCGCCGAGCATCAATGCACTGGATCATTCAAAAATCTTGCCCGG
>JAYVZW010000227.1:0-5752 GCA_043783015.1 Verrucomicrobiota bacterium | reverse complement strand
CGCAAATTTCTGTGACGGTTCCTGATGCAGGCGCGGAGATGGCCGCGAACATTTTCATGGCTTCCAACGTGAGCAGGGTTTCGCCCTCTTTCACTTTTTGGCCCACGCTCACGGCGATGGAGGCCACCATGCCGGGCATGGGTGCGCCGACTTGAGTTGGGTCTGCCGGATCGGCTTTCGCGCGGGTCACTACTTCCTTGGCGAGTATCTTATTAGTGACGGTGGTGTGACGGGGATAACCGTTGAGTTCAAAGATGGCGGTCTGCTGGCCGTTATGGTCCGGCTCGGTCATGTTGACCAGTCGGATGAAGAGGGTCTTGCCTTCTTCGAGATGGATGCTGACTTCTTCCTTGTCCTTTAAGCCATAGTAATAGGCGGGTGTGGGCAGGGCAGCGACATCACCATAAGTCTTTCGGAAATCGGCGAACTTCAGGAAGACATCGGGATACATGAGATAACTCCAGACATCGTCTTCGCTTGGTTTGCGCTTCATCTTAGTCTCCAGCTCGGCGCGCACGTCTTCAAGCTTGACCTTGGCCGCGTGCAGGCCGGGGCGGCCTTTGATGCGCTTGCCGGTCTTGCCGACGATGGCATCGGCCAGTGCATTCCATTGCTTCCAAGAGTCTTTCGCTTCATCGGGTTCGAGTCCGTAGAAAGGCTCGCCGAGCCAGCCTTCAAACATGCTGGTCACGTCGTTGCTCCACTTGGTGCCTTTGAGATTGATGATGTCGCTGGGCTTCACGCCCTTCGCGATGCACTCGATGGCGAGGTCGCCGACAACTTTACTGGATGGCGTGACCTTGATGATGTCCCCGCATAGTTGATTCACCTCGGCGTAAGCGTGCGCGATCTCCGGCCAGCGCGCGGCCATGCCCATGCCGGTGGCCTGTTCCTTGAGGTTGGTGTATTGCCCGCCGGGCATTTCGTGCAGATAGACTTCGGCAGTGCCGTATGGCTCGCTGGTATCGAAGGGTTTGTAGTAAGTGCGCACGGCGGCCCAGTAATCGCTGAACTCTTGCAAGGCATCAGTATCGAGTCCGGTGTCGCGCGGTGTGTGCTGCAAACTGGCGACGATGCTGTTGAGATTCGGCTGCGAAGTGCCGCCGCTCATGGAAGCGATGGCGGCATCGGCCACATCTACGCCGGCGTCAGCGGCATTGAGGATGCTGCTGGCATTGAGCCCGCTGGTGTCATGCGTATGGAAGTGAATGGGGATGCCAATCTCGTCCTTCAGCGCCTTGATCAGTTTTTTCGCGGCATAAGGGCGCACGAGTCCGGCCATGTCTTTGATGCAGAGCATGTGTGCGCCCATCTTCTCGAGTTCCTTGGCCAGCTTGATGTAATACTTGAGGCCATACTTATCGCGCTTGGGATCAAGGATGTCACCGGTGTAACACACCGTTCCTTCGCAGATGGACGAAGTGTCTTCGCGCACCGCTTCCATCGCGGCGGTGAGATTGGGCAGATAGTTGAGCGAATCAAAAATGCGGAACAAGTCCATGCCATTTGCCGCTGCGTGCTTGATGAAACCCTTCACGACATTGTCCGGGTAATTCGTGTAACCAACGGCGTTGGAGCCACGGAAGAGCATCTGGAACAAAATATTGGGCACCTTCGCGCGGAGCTGGCGCAAGCGCTCCCACGGGTCTTCGCGCAGGAATCGCATGGCCACGTCAAAGGTCGCACCGCCCCACATTTCAAGGCTGAACAAGTTCGGCGTGCGACGGGCCACGGCGTCTGCGACCGCGAGCATATCAAAGCTTCTCATGCGCGTGGCAAGAAGCGATTGATGCGCATCGCGCATCGTGGTGTCCGTTATGAGCAGGCGCTTTTGCTTGGCCACCCAATCGGTGCAGAACTTCTCCGGCCCCATTTTCGTAAGCAGTTGTTTCGTGCCAGCGGGTGGTGCCGTGAGGCGCAAGGCCGCGTCCTTCATCGGCTGCGGCGCCGTGGGCAACTTGCCGATGGTTTTGTGCGTAAATCCTTTGGCAAAAGGATTGCCGTTCACGCTGACATCCGCGAGATAATTCAATAGCTTGGTCGCGCGATCCTTGCGTTTTTCGAACTGAAAAAGATGCGGATTAGTATCAATGAAGCGCGTGGTCGCCTGGCCGCTGCGGAAGGTGGGATCGGCGATGACGTTTTCGAGAAATGGAATGTTCGTCTTCACGCCGCGAATGCGAAACTCCCGCAACGAGCGGTCCATGCGGTCGAGAGCCTGCTCATAAGTCCGTGCGAAAACGGTAACCTTGACCAGCATCGAATCATAATAGGGCGTGATAACTGCGTTCGTGGTGCCGAGCGCGCCGTCGAGCCGCACGCCGAATCCACCTGCGCTGCGATAAGTGAGAATCTTGCCAAAGTCGGGCGTGAAGCCATTCTCTGGATCCTCAGTGGTAATGCGACACTGGATGGCATAACCACTCTTCTCCACCTGATGTTGCAGCGGCAAACCCAGAGGCTCTTCGTGAAGCTGATACCCTTGAGCGATAAGAATTTGGGAGCGCACGATGTCGATGCCCGTGATCTCTTCTGTGACTGTGTGCTCGACTTGGATGCGTGGATTCATCTCAATGAAAAACCATTGTCCGCTTTCCACATCCACGAGGAATTCCACCGTGCCCGCGTGTGTGTAGCCGACTTCTTTGGCGATGGCGAGTGATGCGGTGCAGAGGCATTCAATGATCTTCTGATCCACCTGATAACTCGGTGCCTGCTCAATGACCTTCTGGTGACGACGCTGCACCGAGCAATCGCGTTCATGTAAGTGCAGCACGTTGCCGTGCTTGTCCGCGAGGATCTGCACTTCGATGTGCTTCGCTCGCCCGACGAACTTTTCCAGGAACACAGCACCATTGCCGAATGAGCGCTTGGCTTCCGTCTGCGCTTCATCGAGCAACTTCTCCAAGTCGTCCGCCTTTTGCACCACGCGCATTCCGCGACCGCCGCCCCCGAAGGCCGCTTTGATGATGAGTGGGAAGCCGATTTTCTTCGCGACAATCATCGCTTCTTTTTTTGATTCCACCGGATCCTTCGTGCCTTGCAACGTCGGAACCTTCAGCTTATCCGCCACATTGCGGGCCGCCGTCTTGTCGCCCATCATGTCCAGAATGCGCGAATCTGGCCCGATGAAAATGATGCCCGCGTCAGCACAAGCTTTCGAGAAGACAGGATTCTCCGATAGGAAGCCATACCCGGGATGAATCGCGTCCACGCCTTTTTCCTTGGCGAGCGCCACAATGCCTTCGATGTCGAGATAAGCGCCGAGCGGCCCCTTGTCCTTGTTTAATTCATAAGCTTCGTCCGCCTTGAAGCGATGCGGGCAAAACCGGTCCTCCTGTGCGTAGATGCCGACGGTGCGAATGCCCAGTTCCGTCGCTGCGCGCATGACGCGGATGGCGATCTCCGAGCGGTTGGCGACCATCAGTTTCTTGATAGGGCGGATGGAAGATGGGGGCGTGATTTTATGGCGGGACATGGCAGGTAACGAAGCCCGATGATGGAATGTGCTACGCGAAAAGCAAGGACTAGCCGCACATGCGGCATCCTTTGCAAAACTCCGTGTCCTTCGAAGTTAACCCGTCGTCCGCAGTCCAGACGCCACGGCGTTGATGGAGACGAGCAGGTCGGGGATGATGGACTCGGCGGATTCGGTATCGCCTGCTGCGAGGCATTCTCTCCAGCGGCGGAGCAGGGATAGTTGCTGGGCGTGGAGGACGGCGAGAGGTTGTTCGCGGATGGCAAGGGTGAAGGCCAGTCGCGGGCGCCGACCTTCAAAGGCTCCGGCTGTGAGCTTGGTGAGTGCGGCTTGAGTGCGATGAAACTCATCAAGGATCAGTCGCAGGAATCGATCGCGTATTTCTTTCTCAGGAACAAGGCCGGCATAGCGGCGCATCCATTCCTCGTTGGCGCTGACAAGCGAGCTTTCAATATTAGCCATCACATAACGCAGAAAGGGATGCGTCGGAAGTTGGGCGATCAATTGTGCATGAGCGACGGGGTCTTCGTTTGCGAGGCGTTCCAATGCGGAACCGGCACCAAACCAACCCGGCAGGTAGAAGCGCGACTGCGTCCATGAAAAAACCCAAGGGATGGCGCGCAAATCTTCCAGCGTAGCTTGGCCGCTGCGCCGGGCAGGACGCGAACCGATGCGGGCGTTTTCCAGCGCATCTATCGGAGTTGCAGCACGATAGAACTTCATGAAGTCCGGCTCGTGCAGCAGGGCGGAGTAAGCCTCGTGACTCCACTGCGCCACGCGATCCAGCACCGGCGCGACAATATCGCAATGGGGCGCGGCGCGGAGATGTCTGGCCGTGGCGGATGAGGCCGAGGCCATCAATACCTCAATGTTGTAAACCGAAGACGCGAAGTGCGCATATTTTTGCGCAATAGTCTCGCCTTGTTCGGTCATGCGCAGTCGTCCTTGAAGCGAGCCGATGGGCAGCGCCTCCATGAAAAAATGAGTGGGGCCGGCACCGCGTCCGACGGTGCCGCCGCGACCATGGAAGAAAACCGGTTGCGCCCCGTGATCGAGCGTTACTTGCGCCAGTTCCGACTGGGCGCGATGCAGCGCCCATTGACTTGCAAAGATGCCGCAGTCTTTGTTGGAGTCGGAATAGCCGACCATCATTTGCAGAGCTGGTTTGTCCGTGGATTTCACGCTTCGTTGAGTAACGGGATGCGCGAGGAAATCCTTCACGATGCCGGGGCCGGCCTCGAGATCAGCCATGGTTTCAAACAAAGGTGTGACCGGCAACGGGCACAGCAGCCCTCCATCAGTCCATTCCGCCAGGCCAGCTTCGCGCGCGAGCAGATAGACACTGAAAAGGTCTTCCACAGTGCGCGTCATGGACACGATCAACGCGCCGAGTCCTGCGTTGCCATGTCGAGCGCGATGTTCGGCCAGCACACGATAACAGGCGAGCACTGCGTCGGCATCGGGCCCGGCGGACATTCCGGGAGCGAGGAATGGGCGCGGAGACTGGAGTTCCTTCTCCATAAAGGCACGCTTATTCTCGATGCTCCAATTCGCGAATGCTGCGCCATCGGTAACTCCCGCTGTGGCCAGGAGCTGCGCCAGCGCTTTCTCGTGAACCGCGGAATTCTGCCGGATGTCGAGCGCAGCGCAGTGAAAGCCGAACGCGGCAATCTGGCGGCGAAAAGGAACGATAAGCTCGCGCACCATCGCGCTGGCTCCCACGGATTCAAGCGCATCAGCGAGCACGGCGAGATCGTCGGTGAGATTTTTCGGCGATGGATACGCCTTTGTAGATTCGGGATGCTCAATGGCGAGCAGCACTTTCGCGCGCATAAGATAAGTGGCAGCGCGCCATGGTTCTTCACGATTACGTTCGAGAATGTAAGACACATCCACGCCGGGCTGGCCTTGCAACTCAGTCGCAAGCCTTTCATTCAACGCGGTCAGTGCAGCGGGAACCGGCTGGAACAACTGGCTGAGCGGCACTTGATGCGCGAGAGCTTCCAGCGCGCGACGTTGCACGCGCAGCGCATTGTTGCGCAGCGCTTTCAACGCGGAACGCGTCACCTCCGCCGTGACAAAGGGGTGTCCATCGCGATCGCCGCCGATCCACGTTCCGAATTTCACCAGCGGCGGCAGGTTATCGAGTAAGGTGCCATTGTATCCTTCAGCCTCCCAGGCCTCGCGCAGATGAATGTGAGCGCGGGCCAGAGTTTCGGGAAACACTTCGCGGAGATAATAGAGCGCGTTTTGCAACTCCGCTTCAATGGTGGG
>JAYVZW010000226.1:0-5766 GCA_043783015.1 Verrucomicrobiota bacterium | reverse complement strand
GCTGATGAGCCGCCGCTTACAGCGGCAGGACTTTGATCTGCCGGGGTGTTGTCCGCAGGTTGCGGCTCAATATGCTTGCGCGTGTAGTAAAAGAAAATCAGGCCGCTGACAACGAGGGCGCTGACAATGATAAGAAGTGGAGCCAGGGCATGGCCACGGGTGGCGGGTCTGACGTGGAAGGCGCGAAACATAAAAAATTATAATCCCATCTGTGCCATATCACAAGCCGACGGGTCTGCGTTCGATGTTGGCTACGAACTCGATGACTTGTCCGCTACGCAGCACTGTGATGCTGATCTTCTCACCCGGCTTGGCCATCTGGATGTAGTTGATGACATCCGTGGCGGACTCAATGCTGCGTCCGGCGAATTTCACGATGACGTCACCGGGCAACAGGCCAGCCTTGGCGGCGGGTGATCCGGTGCCGACCACATCAATCTGCGCGCCCAGCACACGGCTTTCGGGATCGAGGCTTACCAGGCTGACATCAATGCCGAGAAAGCCAACCACGGGCGCACCTTTGTTCATGATCCGCTCGAAGGCTGTGCGCACTTCATTGGATGGAATGGCGAGTCCCACTCCCTGCCAGGCGTGGACGTTCTGGTCACCGGTGAAGATGGAGACATTGATGCCCACGATGGATCCATGAATGTCCACAAGTGGTCCGCCTGAATTGCCCGGGTTGATGACGGTGTCGGTTTGCAGCAAATCGTTGCCGCTGTCACTCAGGCGACGCTGCGTGGCGCTGATGATGCCTTGCGTGACTGTGCCCGAGAGGCCGAAGGGATTTCCCACGGCGAAAACCACCTGCCCAACCCTTGCTTCGTCGGAGCTGGCGAATCCCAATGCGGAAAACTCGCCGCTGCCAGAGATGCGCAGCACGGCGATGTCCAGCCGGTCATCAACGCCAATGACCTCGGCATCATGGACTTTGTGATCATTGGTTGTGATCTTGATTTGCGCGGCATCTTTGATCACATGGTAGTTGGTAACCACATGTCCTTCCTTGCTCACGATCACACCGGAGCCGAGGCCGGGGGATACTCCGTAGCGATAGAGAGGCAGTCCAAAGACGTTCTGCACGGGGACTTTTCCCACGGTTCGGGTGTTGATGCTGACCACCGCCGGTAGAACGGCAGCCGCCAGCTTGGTGGATTCCTCGCTGAGCCTGGCAAGGCCCGGCACGTCGGTGTCGGTCAACTTCGGAGAACTGGGCGCTCTGAATTTCTCCTGGCCAGCGCCAGTTTTTCCTGCCAGCAAATCGAACAACCCGTAGCCGCCGTGATTTTCGCGCCAGCGTTGGTAGAACAAGCCTGCGACGGCAAATATGGCGAGAGCGATAATGAAGCGTCGAATGTGGTCAAACATGATGGGAATGCTGGAATGAAGTGTCGAACCGATGAATGCGCAAAGATTGTTTGATCGTCAATTTGAGAACCCGCACCTGGTCATTGCATCGTCGCCGCAGGTGCGTCATCCTCACCCACCAAAGATTTTAGTTCCGCGTGCTCCGGACGGCTGAGATCGGGATCACTGGCGAGAATGCGCTCCGCCAGCAGTCGTGCCGTGGTGAGCAGGCGCGTGTCACCGAGCAGCTCCGCGAATCGAAGCGGTGCCTGCCCGCTTTGCGCACTGCCCAGAAGATCACCGGGGCCGCGCCGCCGCAAATCCTCCTCGGCGATGCGGAAGCCGTCGCTGGTTTCTTCGAGTATCTTCAGCCGCGCCTTCGCCTCCTCGTCTTTCTCGTCTATCAGCAGGAGGCAATGTGATTCATGTTCTCCGCGACCGATTCTTCCACGCAATTGATGAAGCTGCGCGAGCCCGAAACGCTCGGCATTAAAGATGACCATCACCGTCGCATTTGGAACATCCACGCCGACTTCGATGACGGTCGTGCTGACCAGCGCCATGATTTCTCCAGTGCGGAAGCGGCGCATCACATCATCCTTGGCCGCAGGATCCATGCGTCCATGCAGCAAGCCGACTGAGTGGGGCTTGAGTCGCATAGTCCACTCCTCAAACCCCAGCGTGGCTGCGTCCGCCTTGAACTTTTCTGATTCGTCGATCAACGGATAAACTATGTAAGCCTGCCGCCCGGCTTCGACTTGCCCAAGGAGAAACTTCGTGATCTCGGAAAGCTTCTTTTGCGAACGGACGGAGGTGACAATACCACCGCGCCGTCGGGGTTTTTCATCAATCGTTGAGACATCGAGATCGCCATAAAGTGTGAGGCTCAGCGTGCGCGGAATCGGCGTCGCGGTCAGCACCAGCACATGCGGCGCATGGCCGCGCGTGATCAGGCGCGTGCGCTGGGCAACGCCGAATTTGTGTTGTTCATCGATCACCGCAATGCCGAGTCGAGGCATCGCCGAGACATCATAAAGCAGCGCGTGCGTTCCGATGAGGACTTGCGCGCCATCATGCGTTGTCGGTCTTTGAAAGAGCGGGCTTTCGTTGTCCTCCACCCTTGAGCCTGTTCGCAGCGCCACGCGGATGCCGAGTGGTTCCAGCCATCGTCGTGCGTTGGCGTAATGCTGTTCCGCGAGAATTTGCGTCGGGGCCATGAGTGCGGCTTGATGGCCAGCTTCCACGGCTTGCAGCATCGCTGCGAGCGCGACCACGGTTTTTCCACTTCCGACATCGCCGTGCAGCAAGCGGTTCATGGGCTGAGGCTCGGCCATGTCACGACGGATTTCATCAAGGCAGCGCGTTTGCGCGGGCGTGAATTTGAAGGGAAGTGATTCGATGAATCGGCGCATCAGCCTGTCCTCCGTTGCTCGCTCCGGCCAGCTTTCCTGTGCGCGCCAGCGGAGCCTGCGGCGCAAAACTCGTAGTTGCAGGATGTGGAATTCCTCCAGGGCCAGATAGCGCCGGGAGCGGGTCAGATCATCTGGAGTCGCAGGGAAATGCACGTCACGCAACGCGCGGGCCCGACTCATGCCCGAGAATTCGCCGTTGTCTTTCGGAGCCGGAAGCAGATCGGCGACGGAAGTGAAATCAAAGTTTTGCAGCGCGTGCCAGACTGCGGAGCGCAGAGGTTTCTGTTTCAATCCGCCGCGAAGCCTGTAAACAGGCACGATGCGGCCCGTGTGAATCTGCACGGCTTCGGCGTCATCTTCATCGCCGCGCACGATTTCATATTCAGGATGGCCCATGATGAGCCGACCTTTGACCTCTTTGATCTTTCCATAAACGATCAGTTCCATGTCCACCGCGATCACGCGATTCATGAAAGGCATGTTAAACCAGCGCAAGGTGAGTTGCTGATGAAGTGGATTGTCGTTCGCCGCTTCCGTGTCAGCTTCAAAGAACCCGGCGCGTCGGCCAAAACGCACAGTGCGCGCTTTCACGACCCGCACATGATGGCACACCGGCTCTAGGGACGGTGTGAAGCCTTTAAACTCCATGCGCTGGCGGTCCTCATGTCGCGACGGAAACTGCGTGATCAAATCGCCCGCAGTTTTGATTTCGTCACGCAGGAGCATCTTCACCGTGGCTGCAGGTAAGCCGGACACATTCTCAACCGGCGTGTCCATTTTTATACAGCCGCCCGTCATCATGATGCGGACTGGACGAGACTTAGATTGGGATCGACATCCGTTTCCAGCTGGGAAGTTAATCCCGACTTCCAGCGTTGCACGGCAGCAAAGCCGATCATGGCCGCGTTGTCAGTGGTGAAGCGCGGCTCACTAAGTAGAAGATTGAGCCCTTCCTCCGTGCAGCGTTCGGTGAAGTGTTCACGCAGTCGCGAGTTGCAACTGACTCCGCCGCTGACGGCGATGAGTTTTTCATTTCGTTCCGCCGCAGCGCGAATCGTTTTTTCAATCAGCACTTCCACGACTGCTTCTTGAAACGAAGCGCAGACGTCATTGATGGCCTGATCATCAGCGGTGTTGATCTTGGGCAGCAAATAAAGCACCGAGGTCTTCAAACCGCTGAAGCTGAATTCGAGTCCTTCACCCATCATGCTTCGTGGAAAGTCGTAAGCCTTGCGATTGCCGGATTTAGATCGGCGATCAATCTCCGGGCCGCCCGGGTAGGGGAGGCCGAGCATTTTCCCGACCTTGTCGAAGGCTTCACCTGCGGCGTCATCGCGAGTGCGGCCCAGTAGTTCATAGTGGGAGATGCCGCGCACATGCAACAACATGGTGTGGCCACCGCTGACGATGAGCGCGATGTGCGGCGAAATTCCCCCCAAACTCATGAAAGGCGAAAGTAAGTGCCCCTCCAGATGATTGATCGAGAGGAAAGGCTTGCCCTCTGCCAGCGCGAGCGCTTTGGCCAGCGTGCTGCCAATCAACAATGAACTGACAAGCCCCGGCCCGCTGGTGGCGGCGAAGGCGGCGATGTCCTGCAAGGTAATGCCCGAGCTCGCCAGCGCGCGTTCCACCAGCAGGCGGGCGTGCAGAATGTGATTACGCGAGGCGAGTTCCGGCACCACGCCACCATGAACGCGATGGACTTCGATCTGCGATGCGATCTCGCTGCTGAGCACGGTTCCATCTTCCCGCACCACGGCGGCGGCGGTCTCATCACACGAGGTCTCGAGGGCGAGGATGCAGGAATGGCTCACGGCTTGCTGTTCTCCGTCTTTTCCTTCGCTGGCTGTGGCTTGACGGGTGTGTTGAATTCCTTGTAAACCATCAAGCCTTTCAGCACATCCGCCGCGCGCTCCAGTTGGCGGTCGCCGAGTTTTGCGAGATCAAGCGACCGCGCTTCGCCAGTTGTGTTACTAGCACGCCACTGGAAGATTTTCATTTCTTCATCCGAGGTGAGCGCGGAGACGATGTTTGGTTCGACGCCATTTTCATGAATCGTGCGATGCCCCGGCGTGTAGTATTTCGCGGTCGTCAGTCGCAGGGCTGCGCCGTTCTTCATGGGCAAAATCGATTGCACCGAACCTTTTCCAAAGCTGGTGGTGCCAAGAATGATCGCGCGCTTCAAATCCTGGAGCGCACCAGCCATCAGCTCCGCGCCGCTGGCGCTGCCTTGATTGATGAGAACCACCAGTGGATATTGGCGCAATGGTTTGCCGTCGCGCGCGGGGGTGCGATAAGGCGGTGGATTCTGTGAAGCCACGCGCCCCTCGGTGGTGACAACAACGGTTTGCCCCGGAAGGAACTCGCCGCACACTGCGACGGCAGAGTCAATCAGGCCTCCGGGGTTGTTACGGAGATCAAGGATGAAAGCCTGCATTCCAAGTTTCTCCAGCGTGTCCAGTTCATCGCTGAGATCCTTCGCGGTCGCCTGGGTGAATTGTGTCAGCCTTGCATAACCGATCTTCCAGGGCGCGGTGATTTTTTCATGAAGCAGCATGGCATCGCGCACGGAGTTTTCTTCCAAGGCCGCGCGCACCAGATTGAAGTCGAGAAACTGTTTAGTGCCCGCTCGCCGCACGGTGATGCGCACGACATCGCCCGCCTTGCCCTTCAGATGCTGCATGGATTCCATCGTGCTCATATTGTCCGTCAATACGTCACCGATGCGGATGAGCTGGTCGTCCGGCATCACGCCAGCTTTTGCCGCCGGGCCGTCTTCCCCGACGGTGATGATGGTGAGTGTGCCACTGCGCAACGCAACGGTGATGCCTATGCCTTCGCTGGTGCCCTGTTGTTCCTGCTGCATCTCTTCAAAGAGCGAGCGGCCCATGTATTCGCAATGAGGATCGAGTTTCTTCAACATGCCTTCCAATGCGCCCTCGATGAGTTGCTCATAGGAGACTTTTTTCTCATCCACATAATTCTGGCGGATGATCTCCATGGCACG
>JAYVZW010000225.1:0-5767 GCA_043783015.1 Verrucomicrobiota bacterium | reverse complement strand
ACGCCGGTGTCTCCGGGGTTCGCCAATTTAAAGAGTGTGCCTGCCCACACGAGCCGGTAATCGGTGGTGGTGCTGGAAATCACCGGCGTCCAGTTGTTAGGCAGATACGGTGAGCCGACGGCCGGATTCACCGGTTTGCGATATTGCAGCGTCTGGATGACCCAGCTGGAATCCGATCCGTCAGTGACCACATGCACTTTCAACTGGTAGTTGCAGTCATTGAAACGATGGACGGCGGTGTTGACCCGCTCCAGCAGTTCCTTGGCAAAGGCGGCCCGGCTTGAAGCGTTGAACCCCGAAAATTTGGAGATGGCCAGGGACGAAAGAATGCCCATGACCGTGACGACGACGACCAGCTCGGTCATGCTGAAGCCCTGATGCCGGACAGGAGTGGTGGTGGTTTTCATCGCCTTGTGAGGTGTCTAGTAGGCTATGACGGTAGTGCCGGTCAGGAGGGTGACTTTTTTCAGCGGATCAATGGAGTTGAAGGTAACGGAGTAGCCGTTCGGGATGTAATCGGTGAGGTTGGTTTCGGAAAAGGCAAGGTAGGGGGAGATCAGCGCATACTTGGCCTGGGCGGTGGACGCGCCGTTGAAATCACTGACGGCCTGAGTGCGTCCGCGCACCTGGATGTAAGTGGCCAGTGCCATGTTGATGGATTCGCATCGGGCAATGCAGAGGTTGCGTTCCGCATCTCCGCGCATTTTGGTGAGATTTGGCAGCGCGAGGAAGGAGATCACGCCGATGATGGCCACAGCGGCGAGCATCTCGACCAGTGAGAACCCGGCGCGGGCCAGAAGGGTTTTTTTAGCTGAACTGAGGCGGTTCATAAGTGGTTTGGTTAAAGTGCGTTGAGTGTCACCGTGGGATAGCTCCCGGTGACCCAGTCGGGCATGGCGATGTATTGTTTGGAACTGGCCAGAGCATCGCTGCTGATTTTGCTGGAATTGGTGGTGCTGGAGGTGATGTGACTCGAAGTGCTGTTGTCAAGATAGGAGGCAACTAGGTTGAAGCGGGCCTGGGCCGTCGTGATGGCGTTGTAGGTGGCCTGGATTTCGGCAATGGTGCGCATTTTGCCGGTGCCGGTGGTGGCGTTGATCACATTGACGCGGTTGGTGTCACTGTTGACCCAGGCGATGACGGCGTTCTGAACCGCGGCCTGCTGCTGCCGGGCGATAATGCGGGAACTGTCTGAATTGACATTGGAAAAGGAGGTGACGATAATCGTCGCCATGAGGCCCATGATGGCGATGACCATCAGCGACTCAATCAAGGTGTAACCCTGATGTCGTAGGGTGTGGAAATGGTTTTTCATAAGTCCGGTGGTGCGGTTTATTTGTGAAAAGCGGACCTGACGGTTTTAACTCGCCAGGTCCGCCTTGGAGCCACATGAAGCTGTGGTCGTCAGTCTGTTTCCATGGCCTTGGGGTTGCCCCAAGGCCATGAAGAACAAAACTTACTTGGTCGAGAACGTCACGCCCGCAGGAGCGTAGGCGGTCAACTCGGTGTTCGTGTCCACGATGCCTGCGTTGTAGCCGTCTTTCGCGCTGGTGGCGGCTGTTTTGACTCCGCTCATCACTGGGATGGCGACGGCAGCCAGGATGCCGATAACGGCGATAACGACGAGGAGTTCGATGAGGGAGAAGCCCTTTTTGAGTGCGGATTTCAAGTTGGTGTTCATATTATTATTTCAGGTGTATTGTTGTTGTTTTGTTTTGTTTTTACCAGGCGTATGCCTAGGTGTTTTTTGTCTTTGCCGAGCGTTTGCCCGGCAAAATTTTCTCAGGGCAGGCTAGGTCGCGGACTGGCCACCTGCTTTGTCGTAGAAGAGATTGTTGCTGGCATCGAGGCCGACATAAATATAGGTGCCCGTCAGGTCGGAACCAGTGAGATTGGGCACTTTGAAGGTTGTGCCGGAGAAGGCTCCAGAAGCTGGGGCGCGGCCCGCAATCACGTCGGCAATCGCGGCATTGCGGGAAGTAACGACCCAAGGCACGCCGGCTGATGTGCCCGACTGGAAGATGGAGACGATGCTTTGCGCATTGCGCTGACAGGTGGCCTTGGTGGCGGCCGTGTTGACGTTGCCCATGCTTGGCAGGGCGATTCCGGCGATGATGCCAATGACCGAGATAACGGTCAGAAGTTCGATAAGGCTGAAGCCGTGTTGACGTTGGTTCTTGTGAGCTGTGGTTTTCATATGGGGTGAAGGTTGGTGTGAAGTTTTAAAAAGACGCGCATCAAAAGTTAATTTCAATACGCACTGCGAATTACATAACAATCATAACATCGGGCTTTAAGAATGCAACCATATTTTTATAATTTTTTAATATAACAAGAATTTCCATAACTTAAATATTGTTGTTTTCCGTGTTTATACCTACGTAATTTGCAGGCCGCGCCTACTTCGCGACCTGTGGCAATAATTTATTTTTTTGCTCCCTTTTGAGGAAGGATCGCATCGCCGATGCTGAAGATTGGGCCATAGATGGCATAAATCAGGAAGCCAACCACGATACCCAGAAAGATAATGGTGATGGGTTCGAGAATTTTGTCGATCTGGCTGGCAATGCCGTCGAGTTCGTCCTCATAGTCGGCTGCGATTTCGTTGAGCATTTCCGTGCCGGTGCCGGTTTCGGAGGCGAGTTCGATCAAGCCGGAAAGATTGCGCCCGTCGAAGCCCAGCCAGTGGCATTCCATGACAAAGGCTTCATGCAAGGTGCGCCCAATGGCGATGTGATCGCTCAGGCGGGAGAAGAACAACTTGTATTGCCAGTGCCAGGACGCATCCGAGGTGATCTTCAAAGCGCTGGAGAGGCGCACATTGGACTCGAGAAGCATGGCGAGGCAGCGGAAACCGACAGCCGATGCGGACTTTCTCACCAGATTGCCCACCACGGGCATTTTGAGGAACATGGTTTGAACAACGCGTTTGCTGGCAATTTTTCCCCAGTTCTTGAAGAGTTGATAGAGAGCGATGATCGGAACCATCACGGCAATCGGCTGTTTGAGCAGAATATCAGAGATAAACATCAGCGACCTGGTGCCCATGGGAAGCGTCAAGTTCATGGATTCATAGAGCTTCTTCATGGCCGGAACCAGCGTGAAGCTCATGATGATAACCACGGCCACGGACAGGAGCACAACGATGGCGGGATAGATCATCCCGGTCTTGAGCTTCTTGATGATCTTGGCGGTTTTCTTCTGGGCGCCGCCGATTCGTTTGCAGACCAACGCGAGCTGCCCCGCCTCTTCGCCCGCGACGATTAGGCTGAGGAGTTCTGGCGGGAAGACCGCGGGATGCTTGGCCACGGCATCGCTGAACTTGTCACCGATGGAGAGATCAAAAACCAGCTCCGCGATGATGCCGCGATACTTGGAAGTCTTCACGCGGTTGGCCTGGAGTTGCAGGCTCTTGATGAGACCGATGTTGCGATCCAGGCAGTTCGCGAGACCACTGAAGAATTTCACACGGTCATCGACGCTGTCACTGGCGGACGTCATCCGGTGGATCCTTTCGTCAATTCCGGTGATGTCCTCGATGTTGGCAGTCTCATTGCTGCCCACTCCGGAGCCGATCAATGCTTTGTCATGGGTGTCAGTGTCCACGATGGTTTCATGAACCTGGCCGGTGAAAATATTGGTGATGGTGACTTTTTTGAGCATGGCGGTGGTGGTTGGGAAAATGGGGTCAGCGCGCCTGCGGACGGTGGGCGGTCACCGTGATCGTGCGGTTGTTCAAGCCCTGGGGATCTGCGACCACGGCTGAGATGGGGATGGTGTCCAGCGTGCTGGAGATGTTGGCCAGCGTAGTCGTGGAGGCGGTGCCAAAGGTGACGACATTGCTGCTCGCGTCCTGAATCACGGCGGCACCCACGAATTCATTGTCCGTGGCCGATGGCATGACGCTGAGCACTTCCGCCGGGGAGAGTCCGAGCTGCCAGAGCTTCGCGGCATTTTCCAGATAGGTGATGCCCACCGCGCCGCCACGGGCCATGGCATCCGAAGTGTTCAGCGTGCCGACAAATTTGACAGCTCCACCGAGGATGACGCCGAGCAGCGCCGAGGCGAAAAGCACCTCGATAAAAGTGTAACCTTTGCTGGAGCGGAAATGTGTTTTCATCGGATGACTACGGGTTCGAACCAAGCGTCACGGGGCAGCGTCGAGACCAGACTTCCAGGAGTGGTATCCCGCGTCAGAGTGAAGCGGTTGGTTGTCGTGCTGTCGGTGCAGTTGATTTTCCAGTTGGTTCTAATGCTGCCGATTAGCGTCACGTTGTTCCCTGACGGAGGATCAAAATATAGGTCGTTGTATTGATTGATTAAATTGAGCTTCCACCGCAAAGGCCCACCGCCGGATGCGGTGCTAGTCCCGGACCAGCTCACAAAGGTGGGGTTGCCGGTGCCGTTTCCGAGGGCAAGAATTAGTGGGCGGCTGTTCTCTCCGACAAAGCGGATGTCTTTGATGGTTTGCTGCACCAGGATGACCAGCGGCGGCAGGCTGGCGGCAGCCGTGTAATCCGCTGCGTTGGTCTGGCCTTGAAGGATGAGCATGGTGGCACCGTTCTGAAGATCGACATGATAGAGCGAGGCGCTTTTGAGTAGAATGGACACGGCCGAGTTACCATTGGACCAGGTATAAGCGTAAGGGCTGACGGTAGGTGTGCTGAAAGTCGAAGTGTTGGGAATGGGCGGATTATGATCGTCCACTTTTACCCATATGTCCGCGCTGGCGGAACCGCCGTTCTTGGTGGTTCCGGAAACTCCGCCGCTGTGATTGCTGTCCAGATTGGCTCCGCTGGTCATCGTGGACGGCGTGGAGGCCGTGGTCATGATGTAATAACCCGGGGTAAGGGTTCTCATGATATGATAGATCGAGCTGGGCGTGAAGTTGGCGTTGTTGCATAAGTTCAGCGAGCCATCCAGCACCGCGCCGCTGGAGGTGCTGACGGAACCTTGCGCGAAGATCGGGACCGATGGGAAATTTTGCGGAAGAAGCGTGGTGCTGCCTGAGCTGTTGAGCGTGGTGCTGGTTCCGGTCTTGGTCAGGTTGAGGCATTCATCGGCATCCACGGAGGCGATGTTAGCCGTGTTGTCATAGACGAGCACCCGGCCGTTGACGTAGAGGTTTTTGGTGATCGTGGCGGAGCTGGCGGCGCCGGAAGGCTTGGTGTGGACATATAAGAGATCCCCCAGCAGGCAGCGGGGATAACTCTTGAGAAAGTTATAATAGGAAAGCGCTTCCGATTGCGAGCCGTCGTTCGTGGCCGTGGTGCGGGTATAATAGACCGAGCCGTCACCGGTGGCCTGGTAACGCAGATTGTTATAGGCGTAGGAATAAGCGGGCGGATTCGAGTAAGTGTAGGCGGAACGGAATGCCTGCAGGCTGATGAAGCCGTTCTCGATCACACCGCCCCAACTGTTGCTGAGCAATGAAGCAACCTGCGGCTGCGTCACACTGTCGCGGTAGGCGAAGGTCATGGCATACTGCTGGTTGATGGCCCCGCTGTTGGCCTGAACAATGCGGCGGCTCACGGAGTCATTCATGCGCTCCACCTGAATGAGGCGCGCGGCGATGAGATACATCCAGGCGGTGACGCCGATGCCCCCGACGATGGTAAGCATCAGCACCATGAGCATGGCGGCTCCCTTCGTTTTTTTGATATGATGCTGGAGCGGGTGGATATTCATCAGGAAGAGGGGAACATGGGCACGGCAAACATGAAGCTCGTCCGTCCGGCCATGTGGTTGTAAGCTTTGCGAGGATCAC
>JAYVZW010000224.1:0-5773 GCA_043783015.1 Verrucomicrobiota bacterium | reverse complement strand
ACGCACGGCGACTGGGCGGCGCGCTGGCCTATCTCGCCGCGCAGCAGGGAGATGCCGTGGGACTTTGGAGCGTGGGCGAATCCAAACAAGAAATTCGTCCCAAGCGCAGTGCCGCGCATCTTCGACTGATCCTGGATCAATTGGGCAACATGAAGGCGGCAGGCAAAACGACCTTGCTGGAATCCATTCACGAAGCCGCAGAAAAAATTTCATCGCGCGCGCTGGTGGTCATCATCTCCGATCTTTTCGTTCCGCCATCCGAACTCAAGCCCGCCTTGCAGCATTTGCGTTTTCGCAAGCACGACGTGACCGTGTTTCAGCTGCTCGACCAGAACGAACTGGACTTTGATTTTGACCGTCCCGCGCGGTTCGTGGACATGGAAGGCGCGGAGCCGGTGCTGGCGGACCCGACCATGGTTGCCAGGCAATATCGCGAAGCCGTGCGCCTCTATCTGGCCGAACTGGATGAAGTGGTGCGCACCACGCATGTAGATTTCCACCGGGTGAAGCTCCATGAAAAATACGACGATGTGCTTGCGCGCTTCCTGCTCGGACGCACACCGAAGGGGGCTTCGCGATGAGCTTCATCCAGCCGCTCCTCCTCTTCGGTCTGCCGCTCGCCGCGCTGCCGATCCTCATTCATCTGATCCACCAGCATCGCCGGCGCACGGTGAAATGGGCGGCGATGATGTTCCTGCTGATGGCGCAGCGCATGAACAAAGGCTTCTCGCGCTTGCGGCAGATATTGATCCTCACCCTCCGCGTGCTGGCGGTGATGGCGCTGATTTTTCTCGTGAGCCGTCCGCTTGCCGGTGGCTGGCTTGGTTTGACCGGTGGCGCGCCGGACACCGTTTTGATTTTGCTCGACCGCTCCGCAAGCATGGAGCAGATCAATCCTCTTACTGGCATGAGCAAGCGCCGCACGGGTTTGGAGAAACTCGCCGCAGGTATCAAACAAACTTACGGCAGTCGCTCGCGTCTCGTGCTTCTCGACAGCGCGTTGCTGCAAACGTTGCCGCTGGAACGCGCGGATGCCTTGCTCGACCTACCGCAAACCGAGGCCACGGACACCGGGGCGGACATTCCGGGGATGCTGCAGTCGGCGCTCGATTACATCACTGCCAACAAAACTGGCCGCACTGATTTGTGGTTGCTGAGCGATCTCAACCAAAGCGACTGGGACGCCAACGGCGGTCGCTGGGAGGCTTTACGCGGGGCATACGCCAGCCTGCGCGGTGTGCGTTTTAATCTGCTGAACTATCCGCAGCCGGCCAAGGAAAATATTTCGATTTCGGTGGAGAACATCACACGCAGGGAATCCAGCGAGCGCGCCGAACTCCTGATGGATGTGCGCATCTCACGCAACGAGATCGCGCCGCAGCCGGTCGAAATTTCATTGCGTTATGTCATCAATGGAGCGAGCAGCACCGAGAAGGTGACCTTGCGCGACAACCAGCTTTTGTTGCAGGCGCACGCCATCCCGCTGGACAAATCCATGAAGCGCGGCTGGGGGCGGGTGGAGTTGGATGCGGATTCGTATGGCCCGGACAATGTGTTTCATTTCGTTTTCGACGAACCATCCCCGCTGCGCTCCGTCATTGTTTCGGAAGATCCTGCGGAGGCAGAACCGCTGCGCGCAGTTCTGGAATCGGCGGTGGATTCGGCGCGGCGCTATACATCAACAGTTTTGCCCGTATCGCGCGCAGCGGAAATTCCCTGGGATGAAACAGCCTTGTTGATCTGGCATGCGCCATTGCCCGCGGCTGATTCGATCACCGCCAGGCAGTTGGAAAATCAGGTGGCTGCGGGGCGTTCGGTGCTGTTTCTTCCGACGGACAATCCCGGTGACGCCGCCTTGTTCGGGTTTCATTGGGGCGCATGGAGGACAGTAACAGATGCCAAGCCCGAACCGGTTACATGGTGGCGCAGCGACTCCGGTCTGCTGGCAAACACCCGCGCTGGCAAAGCGCTTCCTGTGGGTGAGATGGAAGTTACACGACGTTGTGAAATCATCGGTGAAGGCGTGCCACTGGCGCGTGTGGGAGCGGGTGAACCGTTGCTGGTGCGCGCCTCGGGCACAAGAAGCGGTGGCATATATTTTCTTGGCACCTTGCCCGGCCCTGGATCATCAAGCCTCGCGCGTGACGGTGTAGTGCTCTTTGCCATGATGCACCGTGCCCTTGGCGAGGGCGGGCAGGGACTGGGCCGAACCCAGCAACGCACCGCATCCAAAGTGGCGCTGGGTTCCGGTGATATTTCCCAGTGGCAGCGCGTGGGTGTGAAAAATGAAAAGGAAGCGGCATCGCTGCTGCCACTGCGCGCTGGTATTGTTGAGTCGGGAGACAAACTGGTGGCTCTGAATCGTCCGCTTTCTGAAGATACGCCCGCAGTCATCAAAAACGAAACGGTTGATCAACTGTTCGCAGGACTCGATTTTCGTCGCATCGAGGACACACTGGAAACATCGAAGGGGCTGACCAGTGAAGTCTGGCGCACCTTCCTGATGCTGATGGCGGCAGCCTTGCTGGGCGAAGCGCTTCTTTGTCTTCCGCAACAACGCCAGGCAAAAGTGGAGCAGGCCTTGGGTGGTAAGCCTGCCAATATTTTTCCACCTACTTCGCCGACCACTGTATGAAACCCCACAGCCAGTCTTTAGTCTTCGCTGACTCGACATTCAGTCTGGTGCTGGGGATTGTTTTTGTGCTGGTCATCACTGTGCTGGCGTGGATGGCGTGGAGTCGGAGTGGCTTTCGTCGTAACATAGGTCTGCTGGAATTTCTCCGGGTCGTCATCGCCATTGGCATTGCGCTTACCTTGAACCAGCCGGAGTGGCGCGAGATTTTTCTTCCCGACACCAAGCCGACGCTGGCTGTGCTGGTGGACACTTCGCGCAGTATGGAGACTCGTGACGTGATTGATGCGGCCCAACCGACGGCCCCCACAAAGTCGCGCGCGGAAATTTCCAAACCGCTCATTGATTCCGCGACTTGGGAAAAACTGAAAAAACGGATGGATGTGGTTATCGAACCCTTTTCCTCATCGGAAAAACCGGCGGAGTCGGGCACTGATCTCAATGGCGCGCTTTCCTCGTTGATGGAAAAATATCCCCGACTCAACGGCGTCGTGCTCCTCAGTGATGGCGACTGGAATCTGGGCGGCACACCCGCACAGGCCGCGACCCGGCTGCGCATGAGGGACGCGCCGGTTTTTGCCGTGCCCCTCGGCTCGGAAACGCGACTGCCGGATGTGGAGCTGACCAGCTTTGAAGCGCCCGCGTTCGGTGTCGCGGGCAAGCCTTTGCGCATTCCTTTCACCATTGAAAGCTCGCTTCCGCGCGATGAGCCGGTGACGCTGGAGATGAAGATGTCCACCGGCGAAGTGGTGACCAAGGAGGTGACGATCCCGGCGATGGGGCGCTTGCAAGACAGCATCGTCTGGAAGCCTGAAACCGTGGGGGATGTGAAGCTCAAACTTACCGTGCCGAAGACCGGTGCGGAAATTTATCCGGACAACAACGCGCTCGAAGCCGCGCTCAATATCCGCAAGGAACAGCTTCGCGTGCTGGTCATCGAGTCCTACCCGCGCTGGGAGTATCGCTATCTCCGCAACGCGCTGGAGCGCGACCCGGGCGTGAGCGTGAATTGCCTGCTGTTTCATCCCGGACTCGGCAAAGTCGGAGACGGTCGGGGCTATCTGCCCGCATTTCCGAAGGATGATGAACTGGCGAAATTCGATGTCGTGTTTGTCGGCGATGTTGGAGTCGAGAAAGAACAACTCACCGTCGAGCAGTGCACCGCCTTGCAGAAGCTCGTGCGCGACCAGGCGAGCGGGCTGGTCTTCATGCCCGGATTTCACGGGCATCAGGCGTCGCTGCTGACGACTTCACTCAATGAACTCATGCCCGTGATTTTGGACGAAGCCCAGCCGCGCGGCTGGGGTTCCTCCACGCCGGGCAAGTTTGTGCTGACCGAGGCCGGCACGCACAGCCTGCTGACAAAACTGGAGGATACGGATGAGGCCAGCGCGCGAATCTGGTCGTCGCTTCCAGGCTTCCAATGGTATGCGTCCGCGTTGCGCGCCAAGGCCGGCACCGAGGTGCTGGCGACCCACGGCACTGAATCATCGCGCTTTGGCCGGGTGCCCTTGATTGTGACAAAAACATACGGATCGGGAAAAATTTTATTCATGGGAACCGATGGCGCGTGGCGCTGGCGCAAAGGCGTGGAAGACAAATATCATTACCGTTTCTGGGGCCAGGTCGTGCGCTGGATGGCGTATCAGCGCAACATGGCCAAGGGCGACAAAATGCGCCTGTTCTATTCTCCCGACCGACCGCGCACCAATGAGGTCCTGACGTTGAATGCCAATGTCATGAGTTCCACCGGCGAGCCGTTGCGCGATGCTGCGGTCGTCGCCCAGATCGCCGCTCCATCGGGAAAGACCACGAGCGTCCGCCTCATTCCCGCTGGCGAGGAGGCTTGGGGTCTTTTCACCGGCACCTTCACCCCAGCAGAGCCGGGCGATCACCAGGTTCATCTTACCTGCGCGGAAAGCGGCACCACGCTGGAGACGGTCATTTCCGTGCAGGGCACCACCCGGGAAAAAATTGGCCAGCCCGCGCGGCACGATGTCCTGCGTGAAATTGTTCAACTGACGCGCGGGAAGATTCTCACCAGCACTGATCCAGCGTCGGTGGTCGAGGCCGTCACCGCTTTGCCCGATCCGCAACCTGTCGAGCACCGCAACCCGCTCTGGGCGCATCCGCTCTGGGCCGGCCTTCTCATCTTGCTGATGACCATCTTCTGGGTCGGCAGGAAGATGGCGGGCGTGTTTTGATTTGGGAAAATATATAAAATATCCAAGTAAATGAGCTTCTGGAACGTCATGTTCTTGGACATCAAATGTCTCGCTTGATCTGCCCATTGCCATTAAATTAACACGATCATCCCGCCCATCGTTTATCCCAGCCAAGCCACCCGCCATGAACAAGGACGAACTTCCACCGATACTCGAAGCAAAGCTGTCTGATTTCCGCCGGAGGGTGTGGATCGTCAAACTGGCCGAGGGTTTGCTGGCCGCCTGTTTTGGCATCGCACTTTCTTATGTGCTGGTTTTCGTGCTGGATCGTTTCATGGAAACGCCTGCTTGGCTTCGCGGCGTGTTGCTGGCGTCAGGCGCGGCGGTGCTGGGTTTTGGGGTGCCGCTCAAATGGCATCGCTGGGTGTGGCGTCAGCGCCGATTGGAAGATGCAGCGCGCTTGTTGCGGCGCAGGTTTCCCCGGCTGGGCGATCAACTGCTGGGTATCGTCGAACTGGCTCGCAAGGATAGTGTCAGCGGACGCAGCGAGACGCTAGTTCAAGCTGCGATGGCCCAAGCAGCGGAGGCCGTGAAGGATCAGGATTTCACGAAAGCCGTGCCGCACGCGCGGCATCGCGCCTGGGCATGGGCCGCAGGCGGCGCGGTGGCGCTGGCGCTCGCTGCATTTATCACCGTTTCCGATGCGGCGCGTAATGCGCTGGCGCGCTGGCTCATGCCGTGGCGTGAGGTGGACCGCTATACTTTTGCGCGGGTGGATCAACTGCCGAAGAATCTCGTCGTTCCCTACGCGGAGCCGTTCTCGCTGCCCGTCAAGCTTTCGAACGACACCAAGTGGTCGCCGGATAATGGCACGGGTCGCATCAAAGGTCAGCCCGAGGTGAATGTTTCGCTGCAAAACGGAAGTTATCCGCTGGCATTCCCGCCGCAGAAAAATGACGTGCCGATGAAAATCTCA
>JAYVZW010000223.1:0-5808 GCA_043783015.1 Verrucomicrobiota bacterium | reverse complement strand
ACGAGGGCGTCGCTTCTACTTGCGATTAATCAGCGCTTCCTTATATCTTGATGTCACGAAAATTGAGGCTGCTGCTGCTTCCCATCACCGCTTTTCTGTGGGGAAAGATCGGCTGACGCTTGACTCTTTCTACAGTAATGCCAGACTTACCGCAAGATCGCCAACGTCTCCACTAAAGGCCAGATGGTCATCCCCGAAGCCATTGGTGAGCAGGCGCGTATCAAGACGGGTGACAAGCTGGATGTTGGTTATGCCAATGGGCTCATCGTGCTGAGGAAACGCCGCGCCATGACGCCAGCTCGTGTGCGGTCGCTCCTGCTCTCCGGACGTGAGCTTCCCGAGATGCGTCCGGCGGATGAAGCCGCCGTGAACCGCGCCGTGCAGCGCGTGAGAAGCCGCCGGAAAGCGTGAAAGCCGTCTTTGACACGAACGTCGTCGCCAGCGCAAGTTTCTGGAGCGGGGCACCCTTCGACTGCCTGACTGCCTGGGCTCAGGGTCGCTGCTCTGCCACCACCAGTCCTGCCTTGCTCGCCGAGTATCATGAAACAATCGAGGAACTTCGACTGGAATACCCCGACCATCCGTTCGTGCCGTGGGCCGATGTCTTGACGGAGTCTGCCGACCTGGTCTTCCCTGTCGAAAGTGCTGCAGGTGCCACGACAGATCGCAACGATGAGATGGTTCTAGAGTGCGCGCTGGCTGCGGGTGCCGACTGCATCGTGACCGGTGACAAGAAGCACCTGCTGCCATTGCGCGAGTTCCGTGGCATCGCCATTCTAAGTTCGGCAGATTTTTTGAAGCGGCTCAAAACGAAATGAAGAACAGCCTCGCCCCATTTCCATGCATTGAACCTTGCGACGAAGGCATCCTTCATGCATCATACCATTATGAAATCTGTGCGCCCCGTCGTTCCTTCCAGGCCCACCCGCCGTGCGTCTGTGGCGAAAGCGGGCCGCATTGCTCCCGCGAAGGTGGAAGCCTTTGCGCGTGAATTTACTCCCGGCCCCAGGCAGACGGTGTTTGATGCCGTTGGAGAACTCTTGAAGCTGCGAGGCCGTGCGTGAATCCCTTCGCCGATGCCAGCTTCATCGTCGCCGCCTTTGCGCCTGACGAGCATGTGTGGGTTGAATTTAGCGGGTGTCAATGCTTCTTGAAGAGGAGCAAGTGCGCTTTAAAATGGGGCAACGAACTTTAATGCCATGGAATTCAACCCCCTCGATCCTCCAAAGCTCCCGCCGAGACCGGCCCCTTCCCCTTTGGTCCAGGCTTCACTTATTAATCAGTATATTGCAAACTTAAGTCCCGCTCCACCTCAGAGTCTGGTTTCCAGCGCGGTGCAAGTTTCCCAAAAGAGCATTATTGAAAAGATTCGTGACTACACAGCAGCGGCTCGCAAGGCAGACGCAGAAGGTAAGCTCAACAAGGGCACACAAGCCCAATGGTTGGAACGCGTGAAGACCACGCTTGTGCCGCTGTTCGGTGCAAAGTCTCCTTTGATATCACTGCTAGCGAGCCGAAGGACAGAAGCTGCTAAAACCGCTGTTTCCCAAAGCGTTTTTTGGTCTTGGGTAGAAGAAGTCGAACATATGCTCAGCCCAATCTGCACGAGCGCAGACTCTGATTCGTTCGTCGCAACATCCCGTGCTTCTTTGATTCCCAAGACCAAGAAAGTATTCATCATACATGGTCATGACGAGGTGAACTGGCGAAGGCTCAAGGATTTAGTCCGTGATCAACTAAATTTAGATCCAACTGTTATACTCGTTGGCGCAGGCCGCACTCAGGCGATAATAGAGAAGTTTGAGAGACACGCCGAGGAGTGTGCATTCGCTTTCGCCCTATTCACACCGGACGATTCTGTGCAACCCATAGCCAGTGGAGAGCAGTATACCCAAGGGCGGCCCAACGTAATCTTTGAAACTGGTTGGTTCGTGGGCCGACTGGGCAAAGATCGCGTTCTCCTTCTCCTGAAGAAAGGAACTCGAATCCATTCTGACCTTGATGGGTTGAATCGAATCGAGTTCAGAGAAGACGTGCAGGAGAAATTCCTTGAGATTAAGCGGGAACTTGTAGCTGCAGGGCTTGCTTGATTACACAATTGTCCCATGTCCCGTCGCACAGAGAATTTTAGTTTATATTATAGCCTATATTTGAGCCAGTGACTGTAGGGCAAGCACTTGCGTTGCAAATTCAGCCCCGATGAGCAGACACATTTTCATGGTAAGCAGCTTGATTGAAAATCATATGCTGACAAAACCCATCCTTGATGCTCCAATCTGTGCGTTGTTATGCCAGACGAAAAATTGCCACTCATCATCCATCCCGGCAGCGGTCTTACCCGCGTGGGGCCTCAAGGGGGACGGATTGTAGCGGAGATGATGAGCGGGGCACTCGCTTTGTCGCGGGCTGCGGAAACTAACGCGGCGCTGGCTCCCCGATTCAGGATCGGCGAGCATGAATTCTGTGAGCCGGATTATCAGCAGATTTTGCTTTGGGCCAAGGCTCTAGGGTTGGAGCCGGAAACAGTGATTGAACGGTTGTTGACTGAACCGGAAAAGGAGTGGAAACAACAATATAAAACCCAATTTGCTAACGGTAAGATTATCAAGCTCTTCTGGAATAGTTCTATATTGCCACATGCTACTTTTGAATGGGTGAATGGGCTTGACATCGAATCCATCGACTTTTCCGTGCCGGAGGGACATGAGTCGATAATGCGGAACATTTCGTTACCGTTGCCAAAACTTCAGCGATTGCAATGTTCGAGCATGAGCTTGACAAGCCTTGACCTCTCCAAAGTTCCACGCCTCACTCACTTATCTTGTGGCAACAACCAACTCATCGATCTTGACCTCTCCAAGGTTCCGCAGCTTACAATGCTGGACTGTTTTTATAACCAACTCACACGCATAGACCTTAATCAAGTTCCGTTGCTCGAAACGCTAAGTTGTTCGCTTAACAAAATCACATCATTAGACTTCTCCAAAGTTTCGCAACTCACCGTGCTTGACTGCTCCCACAATGAACTCTCTCACATAAATCTTTCATTAGTCCAACAACTAACCGAACTAAATTGCTCTGGCAACCGGCTCGCAGGGCTAGATTTGTCTGAAGTTCCACTTCTTATGGATTTGCGCTGCGGCAGCAATCAGTTCTCAAAGCTAAACCTTTCAGCAGTTCCCCAACTCATTTCTTTGGCGTGCGACGATAATCAACTCACCAAACTGAGTCTCTTAGAACTTCCACAACTTACCGAGATTGATTGCAAAGAGAACCAAATCACGAAACTTGAACTAACGGAGGCTCCACGACTCACGGAGCTAAACTGCGGCTTCAACCGTCTCACCACGCTCGATCTCTCAAAAGTCCCACTACTTACATGGCTTGAATGCAACAATAACCATCTCACCGAGCTTGACCTCTCGCACGTCCCGGTTCTTACGATGCTACACTGTAACAATAACTATCTCGCCGAGCTCGATCTCTCGCAAGTCCAAGAGCTAACATGCTTAGATTGCCGCACTGAAAAGGTAGAAGAAGATGGCCTCAAGCCTTTCGCAAAATTGACCAATTTTTGGCGAGGAAACAGGCATCTTAAGCAGTTGGACATTTCCGAGATAAGAGACTTGAACGCACTCGACTATGATACCGATAAGACACGACTAATCAAGCGACCCAACCAAAGTCCGACCACGATTCACGAAGCCGCCACAAGGATCATGTCCGAGGCACCGAGCACAAGCAGTTAAACATCTCAGAGATATGAGACATGCAGACACTTGATTATGATACCGATAAGAGACGACTAATCGAGCGCCCCCAACAAGAACTTCTAACCATGCAGCACACCGACTGGATTATTCTCGACACAGAAACGACCGGCCTTGCCACGCCGATTTACGCGGTGGAGTTGGCGGCGCAACGGATGCGCGGATGGGAACCAATCGGCGAGCCTTTCCGCAGGCTGGTGAACCAGAATCAGGACATTCCGCCCGAAGCCGTGCGAGTGCATGGCTATACACGGGAAATCCTGGAGCGGGATGGTGAGCCAGCTCACGCGGTGTATGCAGCCTTTGCCGCGTATGCGGGCGGGCTTCCGCTGGTGTCCTATAATCTGGACTATGACCTTGAGCAAGTGCTCAAGCCGGAGTGGGCGCGCTTGAAGATCGCGACCATCGGCAGCGCTGGCTTTTGCGCGTTGCGTCTGGCCCAGCGACTGCTGGATCCGGTGCCTGCGGGAAACTGCAAGCTGCAAACCCTGCGCCAGTATTACCATCTGCCGGAGCGCGGGGCGCACACGGCCTTGGGTGATGTGCTGACCGTGGCGGATTTGTTCACGAATGTCCTCAGCCTAGTCGCCGGGCAGCGTGGTTTGGATACCTGGGAGAAGGTGGCGGGCTTCGCCAATGAGGAATGGTATCCCTCGCGTCTGACCTTCGGTAAGCACAAGGGGAAGTCCATTTATGAAGCACGCAAGAGCCCAGAGCTTCGCGAATGGCTGGAATGGCTGGCGGGTTCAACCAATGCCAAGAGCGCGAGCATGGGCCGCTGGTATCTGCGGGCGCTGGAGAATGAGCTGGGTAATGCCGATGAGACGCTTTATGTCGCCACCGAGGACGACGAAGCCAGTCCTGATGCGGGGCCAAACGCCGAGGGTGTTATCATCTATGTTCACCCTAGCTTGAAGCGGATTCGAGTGCTCATCGCTGCCTCGCGCGCCCGTCTTGCCGAGCTGGAAGCGGCTTACACCTCCGAGAAAAACAACGTCACCGCACTGCAAGCCAGAATCTTTCTGCGCCTGCGCCAATATTTTGAAGAACGCGACCGGCTGCGGCTGGTGGTGAGCTATCGCCAGACATTCCTCGACATCCTGCTTCGTGATGGTGAAGACGAGGCGGAACAGGTGCGCGAGGAACATCGACAGGCTGATGCCCGCACTAAGCAGGAATACGAGGACACCGGAACCGCGATGGAATCCAAACGGCGTCTATCAGCCGATGAGGAATCTGAACTGAAGAGCCTCTGGCGCAAGCTGGTGAAGCTTTTTCACCCTGACCGATTCGCTGATGATCCTGAGAAACTGGAGACCTACACCAAGCTGACGGCTGCCATCAACGCTGCGAAAGACAGCGGTGATCTGGAGACGCTGCGGGAGATTGCCGATGATCCGGCCGGCTACGTCATGCGCCACGGATGGACGGCGATTGATCTCGGCGACACCGATGAACTCGAACAACTGCAAAAGCTCTTCAACAGCCTGGAGGCGGAGATCATCATGGTAATCGAAGCCACGGATGCCCTTAAAGAAAGCCCAGACTACGAGCTTTACCAGATCACGGAGCAGAAGCCCGAAGTGTTCGAGCGCGTCGTGGAGCAGCAGATTGCGGGGATCAATGTCGAGGTGACGGAACTGAAATCGCAGGCGGAGAAGCTGGAGAAAGAGATTCGGGAATTGACCGGCGCAGATGCGGTGGGGATTGGGTGAGCTAGAATTACTTTACTTGCCTTCGTCGTCGTCATTCACGCCGCAGCCATGGCCGGGCATCGGTGAATTCGCGCCAATACCGGCCGCATCCCTTCCTCAGCGCGCTCGCGGTCGTGATGCGATTGCAAATTTAGCCAAACTTCCGCCAGCCATCCAAAATACTTCGCCAACCGCAACGCCGTGTCTGCCGTGATGGAACGCTTGCCCTTAACGATCTCATTGATGCGACGTGGCGGAACGCTGATGTCTTTGGCAAGCCGGTATTCAGACAAGCCCAGAGGCTTCAAGAAGTCTTCGCGGAGAATTTCGCCAGGGTGAATGGG
>JAYVZW010000222.1:0-5824 GCA_043783015.1 Verrucomicrobiota bacterium | reverse complement strand
TGCTCATCATCACCGGCGGGCCTGGTGTGGGGAAAACTACGATCGTTAACAGCATCCTCACGATCCTGCGCGCCAAGAAAGTAAGTGTGGCACTGTCCGCGCCAACGGGACGGGCCGCTCAGCGACTTGCTGAAAGCACCGGACTCGAAGCCAAGACACTTCACCGGTTGCTAGAGTTCCAGGGCGAGGGAGTCTGGGGCCGTAATAAGTTCAAACAACTCGAAGGCGATTTGTTTGTCGTGGACGAAGTCTCGATGGTGGATACCCCGCTCATGGCCCGGTTTCTGGACGCGTTACCGGACGAGGCGCATCTGTTATTGGTGGGAGATGCCGATCAACTTCCCAGCGTCGGACCCGGCGCGGTGCTGCATGATCTCATCGACAGCGGTGCTGTGCCTAGCGTGCGATTGAACGAAGTCTTCCGCCAGGCCGCACAGAGCCGCATCATCAGCGCAGCCCACGCGATCAATCGCGGCGAACTGCCCGATCTGAAGCCATCGGCAGATGCGGATTTCTTTTTCATCGAGCGCGGCTCATCGGAAGAGATTCAGCAAACCATCGTGCATCTCGTGCGCGATCGGCTTCCGGCGAAGTATGGTTTCGATCCGGTGAACGACATTCAGGTGCTCTGTCCGATGAACGTGCAAATGCTCGGCACGCGCGCCTTCAACGAAGTTTTGCAAGATGCGCTGAATCCGCCGAACGAGATGAAATTTGAGGTCGAGAGATTCGAGAAAACTTTCCGCGTCGGCGACAAGGTCATCCAGACGCGGAATAACTACGACAAAGAAGTCTTCAACGGCGACATCGGCCACATCAGTTCCATCGAATCTGAGCCGGTAAAAATTATTGTCACATATGACGGCCGTCGTCGGGTGAGCTACGAACCCGGAGAACTCGACGAACTCCAGCCCGCTTACGCCATTACCATTCACAAAAGCCAGGGCAGCGAATTCCCCTGCGTCATCATCCCGCTGGCGATGGCGCATTTCATCATGCTGGAACGCAGCCTGATCTATACCGCCGTCACGCGTGGAAAAAAACTCGTCGTCATTGTCGGCGAAAGTAAAGCGCTTGGCATGGCCGTGCGTCAGGCAGGAGCGCGCAAACGATGGACGGGATTAAGGGAGCGGCTGGCCTGATAAGATTGCCGTGTAAGCCTCTCAAGGCGCTAGCGCTCAAGTCTCCGCTGCGCCACGGGCCATAACGACTTTTCCGGTGCGCACGGTTTCAATGATCTCGAATTTAGCGAGCAAGTTCACGGCGGCATCCACCTTGTCCGAGTTTCCTGTAATCATAACGATGAGCGACTGCTCCTGAAGATCGACTGTCTTACCGTTGAAGTGCTCGATGATTTGGAGGATTTCCGTGCGCATCCCAGGAGAGATACACAGTTTCACGAGCACCATTTCCTTCACCACGGAATCTTTGTCGTAATGCTCGGAGCAATGGATGACATCGATAAGCTTATTGCACTGCATAATGATCTGATGCAGTCCCTCGGGATGGCCGCTGATGCCCACGGTCATACGTGAGTAGCGAGGCTCGCTGCCTTGTGAAACGACAAGGGAGTCAATGTTAAAGCCTCGACGGCTGAAGATGGCGCAAATGCGGCCAAGGACGCCGGGCTTGTTAGCGACAGACATGCTCAGGGTGTGGACGTTCATGCTGTCAGGTTGCGGCGTGGGTTTCTTATCGGCAGTGGTGATGTTGCGGTCGGACATGGTTTTAGTGTTCAGAGGAGGTTTTTGCGCCAGGATTTTGGGCGGCGTTTCAAATGAAAAATGGAAATGATGATGATTCCGAGATTGGAATGAGAGTAAATAACACCATAAGGAAAGCGATGAACAAGGTGGCGGCGGATTTTTGTAGTTAAACGACCCCACGCTTCAGGATGCGGGTGATTTGTTGGATGGCGGAATCTATTTCTTGAACAAAATCAGCGCCCAGTCCCAGGCATTGTTTCTCATAATAATCTCTGGCCTCAAGCAGCTCGATTCGAGCTGGATCGAGAAAGCGATAAGTCATAAATTAATTCTCTTCATCTCCGCAATGACGGATGCGCCGTCGTGAGATTTGATTTCCCCCCGCTCGTAGGCCGCCAGCCGTTCTTCTGCTTCCGCGATTTGGGAGCCTTCGACTTCGCGCCGGTGCATGTCATCAAGGCTTTCCCAAAGCGCGTCAATCAAACGGAGGCGTTCATCATCCGTGAGTTTCAGGGCTTCATCCAATACAGCGGTGGTGCTCATGTGGGTAACATGCTTTTGTTAAACGAACAGGCAACAATCAAGTGCTCCCAACCGGCTTCTCCATCTTATGTTTCGGTGCTTCAGTGATCATATCTTCCAAGGCGGCACCAGCCGGGATCATCGGGAAGACGTTCTCGTGCTTAATGCACTCGGCTTCGATCAGGCAGGGGCCGTCGTTGTAGTTGAGAGCTTGAGTGAGCACTTTCTCGATGTCGGCAGGACGACGAATGTGCCAACCCTTGATTCCGTAGGCTTCCGCGAGCTTCACAAAGTCGGGATTGCCTTCGAGATCGACACCGCTTTCGCGGTTATCGAAGAACAGTTCCTGCCACTGGCGCACCATGCCGAGATAGCTGTTGTTGAGCACGATGATCTTGAGCGGAAGCTTCAGCAACGCAGCAGTCGCAAGTTCGAACAAGGTCATTTGAAATCCGCCGTCGCCACTGATGGAGCACACGAGATCCTTCGGGCAGCCGAGCTGCGCACCGATGGCCGCAGGGAAGCCGAAGCCCATGGTTCCCGCGCCGCCGGAGCTGATCCATTTGAAGCTGGAGTCGTTCTTGTAGAACTGAGCAGCCCACATCTGATGCTGACCGACATCGGTGGTGATGATGGCCTTGCCTTTGGTAAGATGATAGAGCTTGTCGATTACCTGCTGCATACGCAGTCCACCCTGAATCTTATAACTTAGCGGGAATTTCTTTTTATAACCATCAAGATGTTCGTTCCAGCCCTTCGTATCCAACTTGGAAAGGTGCGGGATTAGTTCCTTCAAGGCGGTCTTGGCGTCACCCTTGATGAAGGCATCCGGTTTGATCATCTTGCCAGCCTCAGCTTCATCAATGTCAAAATGCACAATGGTCGCGTTCTTGCCGAACATCGCCGGCTTGCCGATGATGCGGTCATCGAAGCGCGATCCCACGTTGATGATGCAATCACATTCGCAGATGGCTTTGTTCGCGTAAGCGGTTCCATGCATCCCGATCATACCGAGGCTAAGGCGATGCGTCTCGGGGAAAACACCCTTACCAAGAAGAGTTGAAGTTACTGGGCAATTCAGCGTTTCCGCGAGGCTCATCAATTCCTTGTCGGCACGCGCGATCATCGCGCCGTGCCCAGCAAGAATCACCGGGCGCTTGGCCTGCATGATAATCTTTGCGGCATCCTGCACGGATTTTTTATCGATCTTAAAATCCGCTTCAGGATGATAACCCGGCAAGTCCATAGGTTCATCCATCACACCCGTGAAAGGCGCCTGGCTGATGTCTTTTGGAATATCAATCAAGACCGGCCCAGGGCGACCTGTGGTCGAGATATAATAGGCTTCACGCGCCACTCGCGGCAAATCGTTGGTAACCTTCACAAGATAACTGTGCTTCACCACTGGCGCGGTGATGTTGAAAATATCCGCCTCTTGGAACGCGTCCTTGCCCAGCATCCAGGAAACCGTCTGACCCGTGAGCACAATCATCGGCACCGAATCCATGATCGCGGTCATAATGCCAGTTACGGTATTGCCTGCTCCCGGACCAGAAGTTACCAGAACAACTGCCGGCTTCCCGGTCGCGCGCGCATACCCGTCAGCCATGTGAACCGCCCCCTGCTCGTGACGGACAAGAACGAATTTCATCTTGGTCTTCACGGTTTCCAGCGCGTCGAAAATCGGCAGTGCCGCTCCACCGGAATAGCCGAACACGTATTCGATGCCGAGCTTGTCGAGCGTTTTGATAAGCGCCTGAGCGCCGTCTAATTTTTCTTGACTCATGGTGGTAGTTTTTTTGAAAGTTGCAATTGTTCATCTAAACTTGCATATTTTATCGCGATGACAACTTAAAAAGTGACGTTTTTTGCGTAAATCCGGCAATTCACCAAATATGAATCAGGCAAATTTCACCTTTCAACGACTCATCTGCATTCCAACTCATCTAGTCTCTGGACTTGCTTTTGACTAGCACGGCCTTCGAATCGGCAGATATTCACCTGCATTATACTCTTGGAATCCTGACTATATCGATTCATCAAGGCACTTTAGCCACTGACTTGAAGCTTGATTGTGCCAGACTGATCGAGTCCGTTCGACCCTCAAACTAATGTTGTGTTCAAGACACTTCTCCGGCTATTTCTTCCGTCCGGCTTTCTTCTTTTTCTTCATCTTGCCGTCACCGCCGTCGGTCTTGCCGCCAGCGGGATTGAGTTCGGCGAGGACGGCGGTTAGACGCGCGCGCGCAGACTTGCTCACATCGGTATCAGCGCTGGCGGCCACTGGCTTCTCTACGAAGGGAGCGTCGCTCATGTCAAAAAGCTCGTGGCTCTCGTTCATCTTCCAGCCCTGCTCGCGCACGAACCACTTGGCGCCGAGTTGCCCGTAGGCCCATTCGCGAGGCGTGCCTTTTTCGCCGTGGAGTTGCGGGGCGATACTGCTGCTGTTGTATTTGAAATCTTTGGGCAACTGTCCGCCGCCAAGCTCCACGAACGTCGAGAGCATGTCGGTGAAGTTCACGATGTCATTGTTCACCGCGCCCGCGGGTGTGGTGCCGGGCCAACTCGCGATAAGCGGCACGCGCGATCCGCCTTCCCACATCGAAGCTTTCGCGCCGTTGATCATGCGGCCGTGCACGGGCGACGGGTAACCGACAGCGGTGCCGTTATCGCCGCTGAACATGACGAGTGTCTTCTCGCGGATTCCTAGCTTGTCCAGCTCCGCGACGAGTTCGCCGACCTGCTTGTCCATGTAGGCGATGTTGTCCTGATAACGTTCGGGTCCGTCCTTCGGCGGAGAAATCGGCGTGTGCAGCGTCGGTTTGTGGACGAGGTGCATCGCGTAATAGAGGAAGAACGGGCCTTCCTTGTGGCGCCGGATGAAGTCGAGGCTGAAGGACTGGATGACGTCGGGGTTGTAGGAACCGGGCGCGTTTACCTGCGCGCCGTTTTTTTCGAAGCTGCCTTGCCAATACCAGCCGCCCGCCGTCGGGTCAGTGCAGTATTCGTCAAACCCCCAGTTGTGCGGGGTCTCGCCGACCTGCCGCCACTTGCCGGATTCGCAGGTCGCGTAGCCCGCCTGCTTCAACAGCTTCGCCACCGGTTGCTCGTCCTTCGACTTCGCGCCGGGGCCGTTCCCGTTCCACGATTGGTTTTGCAAACCTCCCGTGCGAAAGGCGTAACGTCCAGTGATCAACGCGCAGCGCGACGGCCCGCACAACGGCGCGGCGTAACACGTCTCGAAGCGCGTGCCCGACGCGGCGATCTTGTCGATCTTCGGAGTCTTGTGCGCATCGGCTCCGTAACAACTCACGCCATCAAGACCAAGGTCATCGGCGAGGATAAAGATGATGTTGGGTTTTGCGGGCGCAGCGGCATGCGCCGGAATGGAGGTGAAGGCGGCGAAATACGCATGAAGTGCGAGTGAGACCGTTAGGATGGTTTTTTTCTTGATGTGTTTCATAAAGGGCGATTCAAACTTTCAGCGAATAAGGTTGTCAGATAATTGCATTCGCGACCGCCGTCTCGGAAACGGTCAGAACGCGGACGGGTGTAATTGAGTGAGGGGGCTGGTGTTCACGGATTTCTCCGGCTAC
>JAYVZW010000221.1:0-5833 GCA_043783015.1 Verrucomicrobiota bacterium | reverse complement strand
TGTTGCTCATTTTTTGGATCAGTGGTGCCCTCTGGCAGCTTCGCGCTGAAGAGACGCTCTATCCTTTTTTGCGCGGCGATAAATGGGGTTACATTAATGCCACCGGCGCATGGGTCATCGAACCGCAGTTTGAGCGTTGCATCGAAATGTTCGAGGGAGACCGAGTCTGTGTGTGGCAGGGCACACGGTGGGGCTACATCGACCGGACTGGCAAATGGATTGTGAAGCCACAATTTAACGAACCGTGTCTTGGCAACGAGAAGAGCGACTTTGAAATAGTAACCATCGGAAAGAAACGAGGGATACTGGGAGGCTCCGGTCAGCTTGTCTTGCCAGTAAAATACGAGGAAATCTGCATCTTTGATGACCGCGCGTGGGTGCGGGCAGGAACGAAGCTGGGTCTTTTTTCCTGTGATGGTCACTGGATGGTAAAACTCACATTGGACTGGCCGTTAAAACGTGAAATGCCTCGACCTACGGAAGGTGGCGTCTCCTGGTTTAAACGCGGAAAAAAGTGGGGCTTGTTTTCACGGGATGGCAAGGTGCTTTTCGAACCCCAATTCGATGAACACGTCATGGGTGAAAAGGAGGCAGAAGAATGGAATCATCCGGAAGGGCTTGATTTCAAAAATGGCAGGGCTTGGGCAGTGGCAGATGAGGAATACAGGCTCCTGACTAACGATGGCAGGGTGTTGTTTAAGGGGCTGTTCGAGTGGATGGATACATGGACGGATAACGTTTATATTTTCGCAAATGGACATGGGAAACGGGGGCTCATTTCAAAAGAGGGAGCGGTCATACTCCAGCCAAAGTATTCAGAAATCAGCAAGCCGACCGAAGGCATCGCCATGGTCACAGAACACAAAAAAGAAAAAAACCTGACGGCAACGTGGATGAGTGGTGGATACATGGCTACATAGCTGAGGATGGAAAGATGTTGGTCGAGCCCGGAACGTATACGGGACCTCGCGGCGGGGGCGAGACGGCATCTTTTTCAGATGGCCTTGCGCCAGTTTGGGATAATTCCCCTGATGGAAAGAAAACCCACTTTTACGATCCACGCGCAGGCTATATTGATCGCACCTGTGCGCTGGTGATCTCGGATCACTACAGAAGCACTGAGTCGTTCTCGGAAGGACTGGGTGCTGTCAGTGTGGCAATACCGGGGCGCACCTCGAGCTACTACTACGACTATCTGTGGGGTTATGTGCAGAAGACGGGAGCGATGGCCATTACGCCGCAATTCGGAGATGCGACGCCTTTTTGCCGGGATCGCGCATGGGTCCTGAAGGCGGGTTGCGACCCACTTAAACTGTTCTGGGCGATGATCGATCGCACGGGAAAGGTGTTGACGGATTTCACCTATGGACCACCAGAAGCAGAAGGCGGCTGGCTTTATGACGCTAACAAACCAACAAAGCAAACCCGCTGGCGCGGCGATTTCGCAATCATCTCGCATGGCGATTTTCTTAACGGCCTCGCCACCGCCGACGGCAAAATCCTCGTAAATCCGATTTTCACCCTGATCAATGAATTTCACGATGGAGTTGCCGTCGCCGTGGATAGCCGGGGCCGGGATGAGAAAGGCGATGTCAAAAACGCAACTGCCCTGATCACGGAGCAAGGGGGAATTCTTGCCAACGATACTTACACAGAAATAAGTGACTTCGATCACGGAGTAGCCTGGGCCACCCATCGCTGGTCGGATCGCGGTCCCTACTATCAGCACGAAGGGTGGGGGTTGGTCGACACAAAAGCCCGTGAACTATGCGAATTGAAGTATGTGAATGCCAACTGGGTAAGAGGTAAAGGCCAGCATTACGCCTATGATTTCCGTCCTGTCTTCTACGATGAACTTACTCCTGTCGCCCTGACTGAAAGTTACCAGCCCAATGATAAGAAACCTTGGCTACGATACAGCTGGGGCTACATGAATCGAGCGGGCAAAATTGTCGCGTGGCACAATAAAAATGTGAGCAAGTAGATGGGATCTCCATTATAAAAAATGTCCGCCCTAGCATTAAATAATTTTCCTCACCGCTTCTTGCCCGCCAAGATGCACCACGCAATTTGTCAGGCAATTGAGCAAGCTTCAATAGCGATGGTAGCGGTCATGCCGATGACTGTCGTAACGTGAATGGCTGCTGCTGGAGTGGTGATTTTGCTCATATCGCCCGCCGTAATAGCAATGGCCGTTGTGAATGTATCGATTGTTGTAATATCTGCCGCTGTAGTAGTAGCTCCCGGTTTCGCAGCGTCCCCCGTAATAATATCGATTACCGTGGTAATAATAGGGCTGGTTCCAAGACGAGGGGAGTGTTTCGTAGTAGCCGACGCCGACCCCGCTGACGTAGCCTGGGTCATAGGGCACGACGCAGGATGACAAGGTCAAAGTGCCTGCGGCAAAAATCGGGAGAATCATGCTTTGGAGTGAGTTCATGGCTGTTTTTGGGCTGGATTATCGATGGTTCCGAAGGCACTTTGTCTAAAAATTGCTTATGTGCATCCGATAATAGAGAGACGCGCTAAATTGCGACGTATTCAAAAATATCGTGATTTGTTTTTCCAAACCCTGTCTGGCTGCCTTCCTGTTAATGGGGGCAGTTGTTTTCGTGCCCGCTAGATCCGGCGCGGAGGGACTTCGCGGTCAGCAGGATTTCAAGAAAAGCGTGCTCCCAATCCTCAACGAATATTGCTATGACTGCCACGGCGATGGCGCAGGAAAGGGAGGGGTCAAGCTCGATGGATTCAAATCTTATGATGCGCAGTTGGGCGACCGCAAGTTCTGGGATGCCGTCCGCGAGCACGTCAGCCTGCACATCATGCCCCCGGAGGGCAAGCCCAAGCCCTCCATGGAGCAGCGTCAAGCCATCGTGAAGTGGATTGATGATGCGGTCATGTGGGTGGACCCCTCTCGACCTGACCCTGGCCACATCACGTTGCGGCGGTTGAACCGCACGGAATACAACAACACCGTGCGAGACATCTTCTTTACGGACATCAAGCCTGCCGAGAGTTTCCCCACTGATGACACGGGATATGGGTTCGACAACATTGGCGATGTCCTCTCCCTCTCACCATTGCTCATGGAAAAATATCTCGCCGCCGCGCGGCAGATTTCCGAAGGCACCATCTGGACGAAGGTTCCGGATCGGGTCATCCGCAATATTGACAGCGTGGACTTTCACCTAGCATCAGGAAAAGGCAGTATCGATGAACATGCCGCTGTTTTGACGGGGAATGGCGAGATCACGACCGAATTCAAAATCGATCAAGCCGCGCCTTATCATATTGCGTTGGAACTTACCGCCCAGCAGTGCGGCGATGCGAAGACGCGATACGCCCTGCAGCTGGACGGGAAGGATGTTGCCAGCGGCGAGATCAAGACCGACATCCACTCCAAGGAAGATCAACGCTGGCAGCGCATTTCGGGCGATGTCGTGCTTCATGCAGGCACCAACCGGCTCTCGGTTCGTTTCCTCAACGAGGGCGCTGATCCGGCGAACGCCGATCCCAAGCATCGTGAACGCCGTCTGCATCTCCGGTCGGCCCGTGTCACCGGGCCGCTCACTTTCCAGCGGCCCAGCATCTCGAAGTTTATTGACTGGGTCTTTGAATTCAAAAATTATTCTCGACCCGTCATGCGTATCCCGGGTGAGGATTTTCACGTGGGCGGGGATAATCTAGTCAATTACACCGAGACCGCCACCCTTACCGACAATGGCTTCATTCATCGTCACGTTGAGGTGCCCATCGAAGGTGATTACGAATTCCATATCCTTGCCTCAGGCGATCAGGCTGGAAAAGAGCCGGTCAAGATGCGTGTTCAGATTGATGCCAATGACTGGGGCGTGTCGGATGTGAAAGCCACTCATGGCAAACCTTTGGATTACTCCCGCACCTTGAGGCTCTCTCCCGGAAAGCATGTCGTGAAGATCAGCTTTCTAAATGACTACTTTGAAAAGGGTCATGATCGGAATCTCATCGTGCATGAAATGCGCGTGCTGGCCCCCGCAGTAGTCGGGCCCGACATGCGCAGCGCCGAATTCACCGGACGTTGGGTCGCGCGCGTCGGATTGAAGATGTTCCGCCGCCCGCTCGATGATGCGGAACTCAAGCGCTACATGCAACTCGCGACGCTCGCGTATCAATCCAGCGACAATGTCGCCGGAGCCGTGCGGCTGGTTTGCGAAACCATGCTCTGCTCTCCAAAATTTCTTTTCCGCGGTGCGACGCGACCCGAAGGCCAGGTGGAGAACGGTGCGGTGATGATCGACGAATTCAGCCTCGCCGCGCGACTTTCATATTTTCTCTGGTCAAGCTGTCCCGACGATGAACTCTTCTCACTGGCGTCGCGCGGCGAGCTGCGAAAAAATCTGCCCAAGCAAGTGCAGCGCATGATAGGCAACGCCAAAGGCTGGGCACTGACCGAGGACTTCGCCGGGCAGTGGTTGCAATTGCGAGATGTCGCCCTGGTTGCTCCCGATAATAAAATATTCCCTGAGTTCAGCGACAATATTGCTCTGGATATGAAGAAGGAATCCCAGCTTTATTTCGACCATATTCTGCGCGCCAACCGCAGTGTGCTGGAGTTTCTCGATGGTGATTACAGCTTCCTCAACGAACGCCTCGCCAAGTTCTATGAGATACCCGGTGTCGCGGGCAAGGAGTTCAGGAAAGTCTCCCTGGCCGGCACTCCGCGCGGCGGCATCCTCACCCAAGGCAGCATTCTCACACTCACCTCGCATCCCACGCGAACCTCGCCGGTGAAGCGCGGGAAATTTCTGCTGGAGAACATTCTGGCCACGCCGCCACCGCCGCCTCCGCAGAACGTCCCGGCTTTCAAGGAGGATCGCGGAGCACAAATCGTCGGCACCTTGCGCCAGCGCTTTGAAGCCCATCGCGCCGATCCCAGTTGCGCCAGTTGCCATGCGTTTCTTGATCCCCTGGGTTTTGCCTTCGAGCACTTTGACGCCATCGGGCGCTGGCGCGAGCAGGACAATCGTGAGTCCATCGATGCCACCGGCCAGCTTCTCTCCGGTGATAAGTTCAACGGCATTCAAGAGCTTCGCAAACTGCTGGTGCAGTTGAAGAGAAAAGATTTTACCCGCTCTCTTAGCGAGAATCTCCTCGTCTATGCGTTGGGTCGCGGCCTGGAGTTTTCCGACCGGCCTTTCAAAGACGAGATTATCCGCCGGGCTGAGAAGTCGGATTACAAATTCCAGGACGTCATCCTTGCCATCACTGAGAGCGTGCCGTTTCAAAAAATGCGCGCCAGTGATGCACCGCCCGTCGCTGTGAAATGAATGCATTTATCCCTGCGGATGCTTCTTGAAAAAATCCCAGATGGCCTCGGTGGCATTGAAGTCGCGATCAACGTTTCCAATCACATTCACGGGAAGAAACTGCGAACCACCGGGCCAGGTGTGGCCGCCACCTTCGATGGTGTAGAGCAGAATTTCCGATTGATTGGCCGGCGAAATCCATCGCGACCACGAAACGCGGCAGTTGTCCTTGGTGTTGATGTCGGGAAGCATTCCAGATTCCGGTTTCGCGTTGATGGCGTTACACTTGGTCCACAAATCGACGGTTTTCGCTGTGCTGATGATGCAGCCGAATCCGCCGTAATCGACATCGCCGCCATCGAACGGAACCAGGGTGTCTTTTGATCCGTGGATGATGAAGATGGAAAGGGGGGCGGCAGGTTTGAAGTCCCGTGCGAGCGGCTCCGCGATGCCCCCGCTCACGGAGGCGATGGCAGCGAGCCGGGCGGGAAGTTTCGCCGCGAGGTAATGAACGAAGATGCCGCCGTTGGAAAAGCCGGTGGCATAAA
>JAYVZW010000220.1:0-5838 GCA_043783015.1 Verrucomicrobiota bacterium | reverse complement strand
TGTGTTCGATCACCTGGCGGCTGCTGGATTTTCCGTCCAGGCCGGCGAGCACGCTCGGATTGGCAGCGGCATCAATGACCCAATCAACGGCGGGGAGCGCTTCAAAATCGCTCGCGCTGCGCACATCTGCATGGATAAATTTTACACCGAGTTCCTTCAGCGTCGCGCGATTCCGTTCGCTGCCCGCGCGGCACAGGTTGTCCAGGCCGAGCAGTTCGACATTCTCCAATGAAGCGCGCAGCCTCCGCAAGATACGGCTGCCGACAAATCCACAGGCTCCGGTGACAAGGATGCACATTGTTTTCGAGAACACGCGCATCGTGACATGTCAAGCTCTTGAGGTGTTGCATGGCACGGTCCGGCTGGCTCCTAAGCAGCCGCCACGGATTATCCCTCGGAGGTTCGGCTGATTTCCTTCAGCAACAGATCGCGCTGCGGCGGCAGAGCGCGATGGAAAAAATCATGCAGCAAGGCCGCGCCTCCGCTTTGCACGGCTCCCAGTCCCAGCTCTTCGCAGAGCTTGTTTTCAAACCGCTGCACCAGCTTTGCGCCCGGTTCATGCTCGTCGAGGTAATCGAGACTGAGCCGCAGCAGTTCATGCAAGCTGCCGAGCGGCGACTCGCGCTCCGCCACCATCTCGATAAGGCGTGAGAAATATGTCGCCGCCAGCACCCGGGCGTAGCTGTGGCGCAGATGCAGTCGTGGGTTGTTGAGGTGGACTTCTTTGAGTGTGTGCAGTTCTGATTTGTGGCTGCGCAAGAAAACAATCTCGCAAGTCACGAACAGATCCAGCCGTCCGGTGAAAGGCGACTTGGGACGAAGCGCACCTTTGGCCACGGTCTTGAACAGGCCTTGCTCCGCCGAGCACCAGTGAACGATGAGGCTCGTTTCCGTGAGGCGGTGGCGGTTGATGAGGATGGCGGTGGCAGATTCCACTGCGGAAGATACAAGACTTTAAGATACAAGACACAAGACTCTGAATCTTGAATCTTGAACCCTTGCATCTTCAAGTTGCTCTCGCTTCCAAGTGTTCTAAGTAGTGCTCGTATGGACAAGACCACCACCGCAATCACCGACATGCAAGCCTTCGACACCGACAGCCTCAAGGCCCGGCTCGGCGCGCTCCGGAGGTATCTTTGACGTCCCCACCTTGAAATCCGAACTCGCGGAGCTGGAGGAAAAGCTCACCACGCCCGATTTCTGGAACAGCCAGGAAGCCGCGCGCAAGGTCATTGACCGCGTCAACGTCATCAAAAACAAAATCCTTCCGCTCGAAGCACTCGAACGGAAGCTGGAGGATTTTTATGTGCTGGGCGAGTTCGCCGTGCATGATAACGACGTGGCGTCCTGGAACGAAGTCAGCAAGGAGTTCAAGGCCATGGAGCACGAGCTGGCGGAATTTGAATTGCAACAGCTTCTCTCCGCCGAATACGACAAGAGCGGCGCGTTCGTCACCATCCATTCGGGTGCGGGTGGCACGGAAGCTTGCGACTGGGCGGACATGCTTCTGCGCATGTTCAAACGCTTTTGTGAGCGCAGCGGGTGGAAGGTGGACATGGTGGATTTCGCGTCCGGCGAAGAAGTCGGCGTGCGCAGTGCGACCTTCCAGGTCACGGGCGATTACGCTTTCGGCAAGCTCAACTGCGAGCGCGGCGTGCATCGTCTGGTGCGTATCAGCCCGTTCGATGCCGCGAAGAAAAGACACACATCGTTCGCCAGTGTGGATGTCGTGCCGGACATCCCGGACGACGGCGGCGTGGAGTTAAACGAAGCAGACATCAAGTTTGAAACCTATCGCGCTGGCGGCAAGGGCGGCCAGAACGTCAACAAAGTCGAGACTGCGGTGCGCCTCATTCACGAACCCACCGGCATCATTGTGAACTGCCAGGTGCAGCGCAGTCAGGGAAAGAATCGCGAAATGGCCATGCATATGCTCAAGGCGAAACTTTACCAGTTGGAAGAGGACAAAAAGAAATCCGAGATGGAGCGGCAGTATGGCGAGAAAGGCGACGTCGCCTGGGGCAGCCAGATTCGCAGCTACGTCTTCCAGCCTTATCAAATGGTCAAAGACCACCGCACCGGCGAGAAGACAGGCAACGTGCAGCAAGTGATGGATGGCGATCTCGACGCCTTCATCGAAGCCAAGCTGCGCGGTCGCAAAGCTGGTGAGAGCGACGCTGTGGATGATGAGTAAAGGTAGCCCGATTGTGCAAGCAGTCCGAGTTGTCGCCCACTAAAGCGGTTACAACAATGTCCCGGCGGATTGCCCTGCGCACTTCCACGCGCTGAGCCTATTTGTGTTCCTTAACGCGGTGAAACGGGAATACCGGGCAAAGCAGGCCTCCCGATTTCAGGAACATCCTACTAAAGGATGATGGTCACATGCTGGTCAATTACCGCACTTTTCTACATGATGGCACCTTCCATTGCTGCATTCCCAGTGGAGTAAACGCCTCTCAGCTTCCCCACCCATGAAAATCGCCACCAGCACCGTGGAAGCAACCCTCACCAGCGTGGAAGCGGCTTTTTCGGGCTTGGGGGTGACCTTTTCGGTCACGGAATTAACCTTTCCGATGACGGATAAAAGCTTTCCGATGACGGATAAAGGCTTTCCGATGACGGATAAAGGCTTTTTCCATGACGGATAAATGCTTTACGATGACGGATTAATGCTTTACGATGACGGATTAATGCTTTTCCGCTGCGCTGTTTCTCTCTTTCCTGCCCCCGTCGCCCTTTTCCGCTCCTCATTAGACTGACGACCGCCCTCGTCTCTCACCGCTAATCGCTCATCCTTCCTTTTTCGCCCCGCCCTCTCCCTATATTCATCGCGCCATGAAAACCACCCGCCCACACCAGATTCGATCCATCAACCGTATCTTCAACAGCCTCCTCAGTGCCGTCCTTGCCGCTCTTATCATACCCGTCGTGACCGTCCGGGGCGACGAAGGCAGGACGGACGTGACCGCCAAGGTTGCCGCCGCCATCGTCGATCAAGAACTCTTTATCCTGGCCAATAATGAAAACTTCGGCGACCCGGCCGAGGGCGTGGTGAAGAAACTCAAGGTGGAGTTCACCATCAACGGCACAGGTCAGACCAAGATTGTTGAGGAAAACAGCGTGCTGCACATCGCACCCCTCTCCGGTGAAAAGCTGGTCAGCACCAAAGCCATCTATGGCACAATGGAAGACGCCGCCACTGAAACCGATTACCCTGGAGCAATCGTGACTTCCATCGTCGCCGCGGCAGTCAAGGATGGTAAATCGCTCAGTCTGAGCGTGGACAATGAAAGTCTGCAAGGAGACCCTGTTCCCGACCATGTGAAACAGATCAAAGTGAACTACACCGTGGGCGGCAAACCTTTTTCCGTCACCGCCAATGAAGGCGAGTCGCTTTCCCTCCCCGGCCCCGGACAGGGCGACGGCGCACTGGTCATCACCAGAGCAATCTACGGCGTGCTCTAAGCCGCCCAATGAACTTCTCCACTGTAAAACAAACCCGCACGTCCCCCTCACACCATGAAACGCATCCTCCTCACCTCCATCGCCGCGCTCGGCCTCGCCTTCGGCACGAGTCGCGCTGGGGCACAGACCATTGGCTTTTCCGCCAATGCATTCACCGGTGATGCCGACAGCGGGATCAGCACCGGCAATACCTACACCGTCACCGCCAACATCATCGGGGGCAATGTCGCCATCAATGGTGTGACTTTCACCGGCAGCGGAGGTTCCACTTCCGGAACTGGCTGGTCTCTAACCGGCGTGCCAAACACGTTCGGCGGTGGGGGCGTCCACCAGCTCGGCGGAAGCGCCGTCTCCGGCCTCTTCGATGGTTTCCAGTATGGCGGAAATCCCGGCGTGATGACCTTGAGCGGCCTGACTGTGGGCAAGGCTTACACGACCACCTTCTACAATCAGGCATGGGAGTTTCCGGGGACGCGGCAGTTGAACGTGACTGCGGGGACGGACAGCATCTCCTATAATCAGGACATGGCACCCGGCAGCCTGTTGAGTTACACGTTCGTCGCGTCGGCCACCACGCAGGCGATCAACTTTACCCCGGTAATTTCGGGCACCACGTTCCACTTTTACGGCTTCAGCAATCAGGATCAGCTCTCGAACACGCTCACGCTGGCCGCCGGCGGGACCTTGACCCTGAACGAAAGCAGCACGACCACCAACCCCCTCTACCTCTCAGGCGCGGGCACCCAGACCATCGTGGTTCCGAATGGAATGAACCCCACGCTGACCGGCGGGGTCAGCACCGACGGCAGCAGCGGCACGCTCATGATTGACGGCGCGAGCCTCGCGAGCGCGAGCCACAACCTGACCTTCAGCGGCGGGACCATGGCCCTGGGGGCCAAATCCTTCCTCGTGCAGGGCAATGCCGGCGCTAACCCCCCCATCAGTCAAACCACCACTCTGAGCAACGTGACGCTCACGACGAGCGGCGATGTGGGCGTTGGGCGGGCCAACCTGGTAATCGGCGGCACCAGCAACGTGAGTGTCGGCGGCGTCATCGGGGGCTCGCCAATTAGTTCCAGCGCTGACTGGGGCTTCTTGACTATCCAGGACAGCGCGGTCGTGACGGCCACCGGCGGCGTGAACGGCAACACCGAGGCTTGGGGACTGCGCCTCAACGGCGGGACGCTGAACACGCCCAGCATCCAAGCGTCCGACCGCGAGGGGGATAGCAACGGGGCATTGCTCAGGTTCAACGGCACCCGCGTCGTGGCCACGGCGTCCAACGCCAGTTTTGTCACGGTCGGTGCCAATGGTGGTGGCACCAACTCGGCTTTCGTTGACGGCGGCGGGGCGATCTTTGACAGCAGCGGCTTCAACATTGGCATCGCCGTGAACCTCAAGAACGGAGGCGGCGCGGATGGTGGCCTAAAGAAACTGGGCGCGGGCACCCTCACCCTCTCCGGCACGAACACCTATAACGGTGTGACGACGCTCGCGGGCGGCGTGCTCAATGTTACCAGCTTCTCCGACTACGGTGCAGCGGGAGGACTCGGCAATCGCGCAGCGGATACGGGCGGCGAAGATATGGGACTCCTCTTCCGGGGCGGCACCCTGCAATACACCGGTTCCACCGCGCAGAGCACCAACCGCGCGATCCGCATTAGCACGGTCGGAGGCGCGACGATTGACGCCTCCGGCAGCAACCCAGCGGCCACGCTGAGCTTCACCGCCACGTCCTCGCCGAACTTCTTTGAAAACCCCGGCACCCGCACCCTGACGCTCACCGGCAGCAACACCGGCGCGAACACTTTTGCTATGGCCATCGGTGAAGCGGGCGGCGCGACCAGTGTCGTCAAAAGCGGCGTGGGCCAATGGGTTCTCTCCGGCGCGAACACCTACTCCGGTGGGACGACCGTCAACGGCGGCACGCTGCAGATCGGCAACGGCGGCAGCACCGGATCGTATGGCACCGGCCCCGTGATCAACAACGCCACGCTGGTCTGGAACAACACCAGCGGCTTGGACATGGCAAGCGGCAGCAATGCGATCACCGGGACCGGTGCTTTCACTATCAAGGCTGGCGTCGTGCGGGTGGTTTACGACGCCGGCGGCAGCGTCAGCAGCGGCCCGATCACGGTGGACGGCACCGGTTCGTCGAACAGTTCCTCGTTTATGATTTGGGCAGCCAATGGCGCGACGATCGCCAATAACTTCGTCCTTAACAGCATGGGGCCGGCCCAAAACCGCGGGGCCATCAACCAGGACGGCGGCCCCGGGCTGGTCACGCTCAATGGCAGCGTCACGCTCGCAGGCAACAGCCGTATCGGCGTCGGCGGCAGCTCGTGGAACAGCATGGTCATCAACGGCCAGGTC
>JAYVZW010000219.1:0-17542 GCA_043783015.1 Verrucomicrobiota bacterium | reverse complement strand
GTTTAAGATACCAGTTCGCCGCTTCCAGACGATTTCATTTATGAAATTATTTGCACCGAAGACTTCGGTCATTGCCAAGCGAATAAGCGCATTCATCCGCCAATCAGAATGCACATAAATACTCCCATCCTCCGCCATCAAATCCCGCATCAATACCAGCCGCTCATAAATCATCGAAATGAACGAATCCGCGCCGCGCCCCCAGGTGTCGCGGTAGGCGATCTGTTCCAGCAGGTTAGCCTCTTTGTGAAACGTCTCGCCGCCAATCTCGATGTCCATGGAGAAGTCGGCGCCGACGTCGAAGGGCGGATCAATGTAAATGAGCTTGAGGCCGCCCGCGTCCTCGATCTGGCGGCGGAGCGCGCCGGCTTTGAGCGAGGAGAGGATGAGCTTGTTGTCGCCCCAGATGAGTTTGTTGGTCCAGCCCTTCACCTGCCGCCCGCCGATGTCGAGGCCGAGTTCCTCGTCGTCGCGCTTTTCCTTCCGGGGTTCGTCAATGTGTTCGAGGGTCTGGAAGGGGAGGATGGCGGTGCAGACTTCGCGGGTCTTGCCGTTCCAGACGAGTTCGACCTCGCGTTTGTCGGCGAAGAGGAGGAAGCGGTATTTCTCCGGGAGGGGCTTGCCCTGCTCGATGAGCTTGATGAGGTCGCGCTTCTCGGCGTCGGTGAGGTCGTAGTGTTCGGCGGTGGGGCGGGACATGGGCTAAAGGAATTCTATGGCGGTTTCTAAAGGCTCAATCGGCCAGTAAGCGTTTATAGGAAGTGCCTAAAATCGAGGGATTGGCGCATTTTCTAAAGACGCTCTATGGCGGTTCTATAGCTGTTGTGTAGGGGTTACATCTTTAACGTATGCTAAATACCATCGTCCCCAACGCTTCTGCCCTTCTAGACGAATGCGTCCTTCGTCTCGAAGCTGGTGAAGCAGCCATTTGATTTGCCCTTTGGAGAGAGCGGGAAGCACTTGCTGGAGATCGCTGAGCGGACTGCCGTCTCCGTCGTTCTCCCGAATGTGTTTGCAGAGAAGCTCCTTGTTCGTCTCGTGATCGAGGCCACGCTTTCGCGTGTAGGTTCCTTTGGCCCCGAGAGCGGAATATAGGGCGCGTGAGAGCAAGTGCCGAGTGCCGCGCCCACGTCCAACGCTTTCAACAGCACCTGCTTCGATCAGTCCGGGAAGCCGGTGACGCAGTGCATCATTGAGCGGCTGATCGCGACGAAGAGCATCGAGCAATAAAAAGTCGTGCGTCGAAAAGGAGCGTAGCCTTTCCTCTCCAAGTCGCTCAAGGAATCGAATGAAAGCAGGATCCTGCACCGTGCCTGAAAGCGTAAGGCGGACCTCATGTGCCGCGGAGCCACTGAAGTCAGGAAGTGGCTTGCTCTGACGAACAGCGGATTCCACCATCAAGTTCATGCCTTGACCGGAACGCTCAATAAGGCCGCAGCGGGCGAGGGCTTCCGCAAGCCGACGGTTGCGCGGGTTTTGCTGGTCGAGAATGTTTTCCTGCGTGATGCCAGGTGGAAAACCGCCTGGGCTGATGATTTCCAGCCGACGCGAGAACTGGCGCACGAAAACGGAGCCGCCCTGCCGGTAATCACGATGCGCGACGGCATTCAACAGGGCCTCGCGAACCGCTGTTTCATCGAAGGTCGGGATTTCGTAACGGAAGAGACCATCCTGATAACTCTGGCGGTCGTTGCGCAGGTTGATTCTCTGCCAAAGCTCATCGTGGAAGGCGAAAAAGCCTTTACGATATTCGGCGCGATCCTGCGCCGGTCCTGCTGCTTCCGAGGACCGATATTCAAAGACAATCTCCGCCTGTGCGAGATGACGGCCCAACGCCGCATGCGAACCGAAGAGAATCAAAGAGGCAATGGTGAGCTGTCCATCCACCAGCAACTCAGCATTGTTCAATGTCTCCTCATCACTCCATTGCTCGATACGTTGATTGCCTGATTTGCGCGCCCAACGTCTCCGAAAATCAGCCAACGCCTCAGGTATAAGATCATCAAGTGAAGCTCGCGGAGTCAGTTCTGCCGAATAGTCCGGTCCGGCTTCAGCAAACATGGCGCGCAAGTCACCTTCAGTGATCGGCACAAGTTCATCGCCCGCGCGCCGAAGATACTTGCCTTCATGCTGCCACGCGGTGCCAGGAAGACGGCCCGGCACGTGAACAATCAGCACACGCTTGTCATCATAATTAAACTCCTCAACCGGTATCCGGTGATGAAGCCTCTCGTAAAGCCCGCCTTCTGTTCGACCGGGCTCGGCAAACGCGGCGCTGCCCATGACGTTGCGCGGACGTTCATCCGTAACGCCCAAAATAATTTTGCCACCCCCTTCGTTCGCCAACGCGACACAGTAGTCCACCAGCTTGTCAAAATCATATCTGTTCGTCGCAGACTTGAACTCAAGGCGTGTCCCCTCCGGTTCCCCCAGCCACGTTTCAAACTGTTCGCGAGTGGTCATTCCTTGTATTCTGTGAAGCTCGACGAGAGCGAGGCAAATGTTTTTGGCTGGTGCTTTTCAAACCCTGCTTGGTCAACAAAAACGAAGTCATACTTCACGCCATCATCTTCCACGCTGGCGGAAGTGGCATCGTCGCACCACTGGCGCAGGCGCGACATTTTTTGTGGCAGATCAAGCTCCTTCCGGCCCTTGGTTTCCACGATCCACACCTTGCCGTCTGAAGTTCTGACGATGAAGTCAGGCGTATAGGTGGACAAGTCGCCGTCGGCTCTCACATAGTCCAGCTTGAAACCAACGGCGAGATAGTTCTTGGCGAAGGCGGCGACTTCCGGCGCTGATTCCAAGAATGCTGCAAAGGTGAGCTCAAACCCTCCGGAATGCGGCTCCCCGACGACGCGATTGAAAATGGATTTTTTCGCCGCCAGATACGGGCGGTGTTCCGTCCTAAACGGGCGCGTCTCACGAAGGCGGATTCGATCTTCAATGCGAGAAGAGCCGGTGTCTTGCACCGTCAGCGCATTCATCGCAACCTTGAAGGAATCGAATATGATTTTCCCGGCTTCAGGCTCCGACAAATTACGCAAGACCACCGGATCTTCGAGTTCCACCGGAGAGCAGGCAAACAAATGTTCACGAAGGAAGGTTTTGACCTTTCCATAAAGCACATCATAGCCACCAACCAGGCGCAGTTCCTTCAAGAGCTGCCGAGCAAAAAACGCGACAACAGAGCGATAGTCTGCTGGACCAGCGCCTTCGAGGTGAATCGTGTGGTGCACTTCGGCATCAAGCATGGTCTTGAAAACAATCTCGCGAGTCTCTTCCGGCGTGAATGGTTTCAGTGGAATTGTTTTGTTGCCGAACTTGGCAGGATCGAGTGAATCCAATTCTTTAAAGTCACGCTGAAAACGTCGGCTCAGCTTGGGAATCGAGATGTCGAGCGCGTCGAGATTCTTTTCAGGGTTCTCGGCGTCCACTTCCACAATGATCGAATCCTTCCGTTTGGTTCCGCCGCCCATTGGCACGTGTTCAAAGGTCACGCCTTCGCTTTGAATGGACTCGACGAACTCCATGAAAGCCGGAGTCCCCATCACCGACACCGTTTCCGTCATGTCAGTTCCGAAATACATGCGCCGAAGGCCACGGCCAAGGGTTTGCTCAGGCAGGATGTTTGATTTCGCAGCATAGGCCCTCAGACCGACGATGGTGGTCACGTTGCGAACGTCCCACCCTTCTTTCAGCATGAGAACGGACACGATGGCCTTGAACGGCGATTTCCAGGAGTCTATTTCGTTGGACTGTTTGCGGAGTATTTCGAGCTCCTCCTTGTTCTTGCCTGTCGCCGCTTCCGAAATATCACCGTTGTTCTTCGTGTGAATCACGAGCACGGCGTCTTGCAACTCCTGGCAGGTCTTTTGCAGGTATTCGCCCACCTCGTCGCAATTCTTGGTGTCATCGACCATGACAAAGAGAACTGCCTTTTTTCCCGTCGCTGCATGTTCAGCGTAGCTTTTTTTCCACTCCTCAACACCAAGATTCAAATAGTCCTGATATTTTTCGCTGAAGATGGCGCTCTTGTGCTCCTGCAGCTTGGCGCGGCTTGCGGCGTCGGGCAGGACGGGATGCTTCACCACGTTCTGATGAATGGCCTCAACCAGCGGATAGTCTGAAACCGTCTGCACGAAGATTGCGCCGTTGTCGTGACGGGGCGTGGCGGTCACATCGACTTGCAAGGAAAGGCGGCTTTCTTTCTGGAGCATCCGGTGATGGATGTCCTGAATAGACTTGAACCACGCCATTCGGCTGTCGTGAATGTGGTGCGCTTCGTCATTGAACACGGCCAGTTCGTCCACTTCTCGCACAATCTCCCCTAGGTCGGTCTTGCTGTCGGTCGTCTTGCCGGCAGGCTGCGAACCAAAGGCGTCACCAAGAAAATATTCCCGAAGATCATCGTCATCGAGCGACGACTCCGGAACCTCGCCAAGAAAAACACGATGAATATTCGTCAAAAATAGATTGCCGGTTTCACGGACGATGCGCACGTCATCCTGGATATGCAACGTGAGTTGGAAATCATCACGCCAGTTTTGTCCGGCGTGTCCGTTCTCAGGCAGCACGGGATCATTGAAGAAAATTTTCAGGCCGTCGAAGTCGGCGCGCAAGCGGTCGAGAACGATGATGTTGGGCGCGATGACGAGAAAATTTCGCGAGAGCTTTGAATCAGCTTCGTAGAGCTTATGGAAGAAGCTCCAGGCAATGAGCAGCGACAGCACTTTTGTTTTGCCTGCCCCGGTTGCCATTTTGGTAACGTAACGCGGCCAGTCTTCGGGAAACATCCCATGCGAGACAGCGCCAGAGGCGTCAAACCGCAGGAGGTCAAACTTGTCCCTCGCATGCTTCACGTCATGCAACCAGATGACAGTCTCGACCGCTTCGCGTTGCGCAAAGTAGTAGCGGAACAAGGAGAGCGATCCGTCAGCGTTCTCGACTTGATGGTCCGTTTCAAACCACCACTCGAGCAAGGCACGCGAGGTTACGGATGCTCCGGCATAACTTTTCTTCCGCCATTCATGCACTTCCTTGCGGATGTTTGCGACCAGCGGGGGGAGCAGCTTCTCGTAGGCACTGGCTCTCAGGGCCTCGTCTGCAGGAAACCAACGATGTTCCGGCACCAGCGGCGCGTAGGGCGAGACCGGAAATTCAGGGTGGAGTGACATGGGAAAAGGGATGCTGCCGTCAGGCATCAGAGCCGTCAAGCCTTTGGGCGATTTGTTTTGCGCGCAATCGGCCTATCAAACCTGTGAACTGCGCTATACCCGTTTTCCCGCATCTCTGGTGCGCCAGCCACGTGAGATCCACAACATCAAAACGCCGGTAATGAGAATGGCGATGAGGGGCACTAAGCCGACTACGGGGCTGACGATGGCTTTGCAGTGGTTCTCGACCATCCAGGGGAAGAACGCGCCATCGCGGAGGGGCTTGGTGGTGTCGGTGAGCTGATTAAAATACTTCATCCCTGCCACCCAGCCGGCGTGCAATCCGATGCAGGCCCACAGGCCGCCGGTGGCCAGCCTTGCACGCGCGAGCACCCAGCCGACTCCGACGAGAAGCAGGAATTCGCCGACGAAATCATTCCAGCGACCGAAGCCGCTGAAGAGCCGCGTGACATGGACGAAACCGCTCGACCAATTGATGTCTGCGACATCGCTCACGCTTTGATCGGGAGGCTTGAGAAAATGAACGATGGCAAAAAGCATCGTGGTCCAGAACACGCCGCTGCGTTCGCTGAGTGTGCGTCGCAGGATGCCCAGCACTGCGCCGCGAAAAAGTAATTCCTCCAAGCAGGCGACGACCAGGCCCGAGATGAGCGGTGCGCCCAGTGCGAGCCATGAGGGATCGCGGCCCATTTTGCAGGCGCCGAGCCACAGACAAACGCCGCTCATGACCAGCAGCAGGGCGGCGGCAAGTCCAAAGCTGATGAGCAGTTGTTTCCAACCCGCCGAAAGCGGAACGGTGCCGGTAATCTCACTGCGCTTCAGGTGAAGCAGCTTCGCAAGAGGCCACAGACCGACCAGTGCGACCACCAGCACGGCGCGGTCGAAGTAGCCGCGGAAATCCGTCTTGCTCAGCGGCACCATGAACCACGACAAGGATTTGATTTGATCCCATCCATGTCCCTGTGAGGTGTGGAGCAGCCATTTTCCTACCGCATAAAATAATGGCGCCAGCGCGGCCGCAGAGACCAGCACTGCTACGAGATAAGCGGCGATGATGAACAGGCCGCGATAACGGTGGGAAGGATTCAAGTTTCGAGCTTCAAGGCTCAAGGCTGGAACTTCAAGAAGCGGATGGTGCTTTTTTCAAATCTTGAATCCTGCCCTCTGCGCTGCATGGTTAGGGCGTGAAAGTAAATCTCTCCTCCCAGACATATGAATGGCGCGAACGAATTGAGGAGGGGCGCGTCCGCATTGTGCGCGCGGCTTGGGACACGCGTTGCTGGAATTTTGTCCAGACTTACAAGGATGAGCCGGATTGGACGCCAATTGTTTCTCCCACACTGGAGGACTATGAATCGTTGCGCGACTTCCTCTGGCGCAAATATCAGCGCAAGCGTCTGGCCTATCGTTTCATCGTGCAGATTGACAAACAGATCGCGGAGATAAAGGCCGCGAATGCCTGAATCAAGGTTTCTGCCCCGACCCGGACTCGCCCGTGACGCCGCCACCGGACGGCGCGCCAAGTCGCGGGCTGACGACCGCATCCGGGAAAAAATACTGGGTGACACGGGCAGGGGAACGTTTCCGTCGCATCCAGACTGCCATGCAGAAAATAACGGCAGCGACCAAGAGAATCGCGCCGAGAATCACAGCCAGCCGGGTATCTGACAAAGAAAAATGATGGAGGCGAGCCAGTCGCGCAGCCTCGATCGTTTGCAGTTTTTCCAAGGTCAGATTGGTTGCGCGGATCACCCTTTGCTCCGGCGACAAAAACACATCACCGAGCAGGCGGCCAGATTCCTGCATCAGCAGCACAATCTCGTCAGCAGGATAGCGCCGCCACAATTCCGGCGATGGCATCATGGCGGGCTGCGCACTGCCGCGCGTGTAAACGATCACCAGTCCCGGTTTGTCCTCCAGCCAGCGGGCACAAAGCGCGGTGGCGCGCTCCCTCGCGGCCTCGCCTTCGAGAAATGAGTAGCCGGCCACATAGACTGACACGCCGGTTTTGTTCGCAGTCTCGGTCAGTGTCTGGCTCAGTTTATCCTTGTCAGCGTTTTGAAAAAGGATGGCATCATCAAAAATATATGACGCGGGCGCGGCACCGGGATCGTTTGCGGAATACAGAAGTCCGCTCAGCCCCAGCCACAAGCCGAGAACGCTTGCAAGCAGAGAGACGATCGAGGTCTTGCGGGTCGGCAGCATGGAAGACAATCATGCACCATCGGGTGCGATGCGGCAAGAACGAGCGCCCATTGAAATTATTCCGATGCTCGATCCGTAAATATGGGATCTGAATAATCATGAAAACCCTGACCTGCTTCCTACTCTCGCTCGCCGCATCCGCCCTCGCACAATCCACCGTGCCACCTGCTGCGGACGGAAAGTGGGTGAAACAACAACTTACTGATAACTTCTGGGCCGAGGGCGCGACGGCGGCAGATGTGAACAAGGACGGGAAGATGGATGTGATTTATGGGCCGTATTGGTTTGAAGGACCGGATTTCAAAACGCGGCACGTGATCTATCCCGACACGACGCGCACCAAGGCAAAACTCGCAGACGGCACTGAGCAGGAGATCGAGGGCTTTCACGGCGCGAAGAGCGTGACCAACGGCTACAGCGACAATTTCATTTCGGCGGCCTATGACATCAATGGCGACGGTTGGCCGGATTACATTGTGATGGGATTTCCCGGCAAGGAGACGTTTTGGTATGAAAATCCGCAGGGCAAAGACGGACCGTGGAAGAAGCACGTCGCGCTGGATGTTACGGACAGCGAGTCGCCCATGTTCGTGGACATCGACGGCGATGGCCGCCCTGATCTGCTTTGCATGAGCGGTGGGCATCTCGGGTATGCGACGTTTGACTTGCAGAAACCTGATAACAAATGGACCTGGCATCCGGTTACGCCCAAGCTCGCGTTTCAAAAGTTTACCCACGGCATCGGTTACGGTGATGTGAATGGCGACGGCAAGACTGACATCCTCGAACTAAACGGTTGGTGGGAACAGCCCAAGTCGCTTGAAGGAAACCCGGTGTGGACATTTCATGCACAAAAGTTCGGCAGCAAAGGCGGCGCCCAAATGTATGTCTATGACGTGAATGGCGATGGCAAAAACGATGTCATCACCAGCCTTGCTGCGCATGAGTATGGCCTCGCGTGGTATGAGCAAACAGCGGACGGCTGGAAAGAGCATCTCATCACCGGCTCGCCCGCCGAGGCTGGCGAAACCGGCCTCATCTTCTCGCAGGTTCACGCGATTGAATTTAAGGACATGAACGGCGATGGCCTGCCGGACATCATCACCGGCAAGCGTTTCTGGGCGCATGGAAATAATGGCGATATCGAACCCAATGCACCCGCCGTGTTGTGGTGGTTTGAACTCAAGCGTGAAGGCGGCAGTGCGAAGTTCATTCCGCATCTCATCGACAACGACTCCGGCACCGGCACCCAAATCTTCGTGGGCGATCTCAACGGCGATGGCAAACCTGACGTGGTGGTCGGCAACAAACGCGGGGCGTTTGTGCATATTCAGAAGTGACGGCGAAACCGGGAGTCACGGTGCCTTGTGGGCAGGCTCCACTTTTTTGAGGACGAGGATGAAGACGAGGCGGCCGTCGCGCCATTTGGGGCCTGCGATGAAGAGGGGGCTGTTGGGCAGGAGTTCGGTGTCGGATTTCACGAGCACTTGCTGGCCTTGCCAGAACTGGATGTTGAGTTTAATGCCGCCATTTTTGGCCGCGCCTTTGGAGTCGAGTTTGACAAACAGGTCCTTCGAGGGCACCACCCAGGATTCGTATTCGCGGAAGATGTCCTGGCTGTGCTGGCCGAGGACTTGGAAATGTTTATAGGGAAAAGCCTTCGCCAGTCTCGCGTAGAGATTGGGAAATTCTGCGGGCGGCTCGGCTTTTTCAGCAGGCTGTTTGTCCGAGGCATAAACTAGCGCGCCCCAGACCTGGCCGTCTCTGGCGGCACTGGTGGGGCTGGCGGGCGGGGTGTTCTGCGCGATGAGCGGGCCTGCGCAGAGGAGCATGTTGATGACGAGCAGATGCCAGCAGATGCCCGCCGGGCGATGCGCGGCGCGTCTTGATAAACTGGCACTGTGGATGACTGCGGTCATTGAACGCTTCCTTTGCCGAGGAACAGGGGTTGATTGCGCGAGTCGAGCGCCATGACGAGAAGGATTTTTCCGCTGGCGTCATAGAGCGTGGTCGCGGCCATTTGGGGATCGGTCTCGCTGTGATCGACGTTCACGGCGGTGATGTCCTTGTTCTCAGGAATCGGGTCGAGTCCATCAAGCATGAGGACGGTCGCCTCCGCTTCGCTGTTGTGATAGCTCGTGGCATGAACAGATGGGTTCGGGGTGTAAAGGCCGAGCACCATGGTTTGCGGTTTGTCTTCAGTGAAATTACTGAGGAAAAAACCGAGCGCGACCATGACAGCGGCTCCCGCGATGGTCCAAGGCATGCGCAACCATTCGAGCCATGATGCCATCCCGCCGGGCTTTGTTTTTGCCCTGTCTACCGAATGTTGAATTTCTGCGATGCGCTCCTGAATCTGACTGTTGAAAAAGTCCGCATTGGGCAGGGGTTTATCCGTGGTTACCTGGGAGCGGAGTAGCCCGCCGAGTTTTTGCATGTCATCGGCTTCCGCGCGCAGGATGGAATTCTCCGCCATTTCGGCTTCAAAGGCCACGCGTTCGGCGTCGTCCATCGCGCCGTCAACCCAGCGGGTGAGTTTTTCGATTTTTTCTTCAGGCGTTTTCATAGGCGTCTTTTAGGAGTTCTTGCAGTTTCTTGCGGGCGTAAAAGAGGCGGGACATCACGGTGCCGGTCTGGCTTTCCGTGGCAGCGGCGATTTCTTCATAACTTAAGCCCTCGACTTCACGCAGTAGCATCACTTCGCGGTGCTCGGGCGATAGCTGTTCAATGGCGGACGTAATACGCGCGCCGAGCTCCTTGTTTTTCAGAGCTTGGTCGGGGCGCAAGCCATCTCGCGGAACCGCCTCCGCGCCCGCAGCTACATCGCGATGGATTTCGTCGTCGAACTCGCCGTCGCTTTGGATGCGACGTTTGCGCAGCCAGTCGTAGGAGCAGTTGTGAACGATGCGATAGAGCCACGTGTAGAAGGAGGAGTCCAGCTTGAACGAGGGCAGCGCGCGCCAGGCCTTGATGAAGGCCTCTTGCGCGATGTCCCAAGCGTCTTGTTCATTCTGGAGGAGATGGTGGCACATGCCGTAAACCTTTCCGCGATACTTTGTGACGAGCTGGTCGAAGGCCCGGGCGTCGCCGCCTTGCGCACGTCTGACCAGATCGGAATCCGCCGCCGCGCTGCCTTCTGCATGAGCGTCTGGAGTGGTGGAGGCGGGAATCATTGGTTGTTGACGCGGAGGGAGCAGGATTTATTCACACGAATTGGTGCTGATTCAACGTTAAACCATCGCATTCATGAGAATGACAGCGGTCTGGAGTAATTTTTTTTAAAAATTAGCTTGCCACACATGCCCTGTCCTCTGTAGAAATACCTCCCAGTTATTTAAACCAATTATATAAAATGAAAAAGTTCTTAAACATTCTCAGCATCATCGCCGCGTTCACCCTGACCGTTCCTGTCATCGCCAAGGACGCAGCCAAGAAAGAAGCCGCACCAGCCGCCAAACCTGCGGAAAAGAAAACAGAGTCTAAAAAAGATCATTATCCCTTATATGGCGAAGTCGTGGCTATCACCGACACGCTCCTGACCATCAAAGGCGGCAAGGACAAGCCTGATCGCATGTATGACATCACTAAAGACACAAAGATCACCAAGGACGATAAACCCGCCACCGTAAAAGACGCCAAGATCGGGCAGTGGGTCGGGGGCTATATCCATAAGGCACCAGAGGGCGACAAGGGCAATGATGACCTCGTCCATCTCAACCTGAGTGCCAAGCAGAAGGAAGAAAAGAAAGCCGAAGAAAAGAAGCCTGCCACCCCAGAGCCTAAAAAAAAGGTTAAATAATCTTCCGAGTCTGAACTGAATTATCAATCAGCGGCACTGAGGGCAACCCGGTGCCGCTTTCTTTTTTGGCCGAAGCTTTAAGCCGTCGCCGAGAATTTTCTGCGCCCAAATCCATCTTTCAGAGCGTAAAACCGTTTACACTCAAAACCAATTCATGCCATGTTGACTGATACCATGCCCCGCGCTTCCGCCGCCGTTTCCCGCGCCTTTCCGCCATTCGATCTCGCCCGACTTCTGGACACGGTGTTTCAGCCGACCTTTGGTCGCAGCATTTGTGTGTTGATTGACCTGCCCGACCTGGCCGAGGCCAAGGACAAGGCGTTCTTGAAAAATCCTGAACGCAAAATCCAGCAGCGCGCCCACGAGCATTTTTATCTCGGCCTGCAAAATGGCGTCATGGACGAACTCGCGCTCAAGGGTGGTGAGATGTTCGCCTACACGCAGACCGGCGGTAGCAATCTGGACATGCCTGATGAATGTGTGGATATGACGGGTAAAACGCTCAGTCTGGAAAAGGACATTTATCCGAATTACGACATCATTCTGTGCATCTCCACCTTCAGCGCCACCGCGCCGCTGACCGCGTTTGCCAAGAAATTCGGCTTTCGGGGAGCGACTCTGCACGGAGTGAACGAAGTCATTCTTCAAACCGGCCTTGCCGTTGATTACAATGTAGTCAGCCGCGATGCGGAAAAACTTCGCCTCTCCATGACCAATGCCGACTGGGTGGAGATTGATTTCACCGTGGACGGCCATCAGCCGATGACGGTGCGGCTGGAACTCAACGGTCAGGAAGCGCAGAAGAGCCACGGCCTGTGCCGCGGCACCACACCGGATATTGCGAACCTTCCCGCGGGCGAAGTTTATTTCGTTCCGACCGGAGCCGAGGGCGCGTTCCCGCTCAAGTATGAAGACGGCACGCTGGGCAAACTCACCGTCACCGGCGGACGCATCATCAATGCGGAGCTGATTGAAGGAAAACAGTCCACCATTGATGAACACAACCGGAAGCTCGCCGACGACCCGATGACCGGCGTGCTCGGTGAACTCGGCTTCGGCACCCAAGTGCTTCCCGTTTCCGGCGCGGATATTCAGGACGAAAAAGTTCTCGGCACCTGCCATCTCGCCACCGGCCGCGACGATCATCTGGGTGGACACATCACGCCGGAGCTTTTCAAACGCCGCCAGAACGCCACGCATGACGACATTTTGTTCGCCCCGCACAAGACGCCGAACTTCGACATCAAACAGGCGCGGATGCATCGCGATGGAAAAACCACCGTGCTCATTGAGCACTTTCATCCTTCGGAGCATCTGCTCAAGGCGCTCGCGAGTTGATGAACATCTACGAGACTGAGAGGCTGCTGAACGAATATCTCCTGTTCCACTACGGCGCGGATGATGAAATTCTCCCGTGGACCTTCGGGCCGAAGGACGCTCTGGGTTTTGCACAGCGCAGTGTGAATGCACTCATGGATCGCACAATCATTCCTGCACCAGCCCGTGCCCTCGATCTTGGCTGCGCCGTGGGCCGCTCGTGCTACGAGCTCGCCGCCGTGTGTGACGAGGTCAGCGGGATTGATTTCTCGCAGCGCTTCGTCGATGCGGCAGAACTCATCCGACGCGAGGGCGCGCTGAACTATCTCCGGCAGGATGAGGCAAGCGTGGCAACGCAGCTCTTCGCTCGGAGGCCTTCGCCTGTCGATTTTGGCCGCATCCGGTTCGAGCAAGGCGACGCCATGAACCTGCGCGAAGACTTGGGCGCATTCGATGTCGTTCACGCGGCGAATCTGCTGTGCCGCCTGACCGAGCCACAGAAGCTGATAAATCGCCTGCCATCGTCGGTGAAGCCGGGCGGTCAGTTGCTGCTGACGACGCCCTGCACATGGCTCGAGGAATACACACCAACCATGAACTGGCCCATGGGTTCCACCTTTGACTGGCTTCAAGGAATACTCGGCGAGCACTTCACGCTGGCGCACCGCGCCGATCTACCGTTCCTTATTCGCGAACACGCCCGGAAGTTCCAGTGGAGCGTGGCGCTGGGGACACGGTGGGTGCGCAAGTAAAGGAAAGTGGAATCTCACCGCTTACAGAAGTGAATGCTTTGTTATAAAGCCAGTGGATTCCAAACCTTCCGAAAGCCCAGTCCCTCGAAGTCTTTCACATTCGCTGTCGCGAATTCGGTCACGCCTTGCGCAGTCATAGTGAGGGCGGAGCGGGTGTCGTAGATTTTTCGGAAGGCTAAGTCCTTGGAGCGAGCCCTTTTCCAGAGGGTGTCGTGCAGCGCGCGGTTTTCCGCAGGAAAGCCGATTAGCCGCCAGCGCGGATGTGTGCGGTAGGTTTGGACAACTTCGACGGCTTCGTCGGCTGTTAGCGGATGCTTGAGCACGGCGGAGTTGCGGAGTAGGCCGTAAAATTCTTCTAGGATGAATTCGGAGATGGCCACATCTTCGTCTCTCGCTATGGATTCAAGCCAGACCCTGGCCGCTTCGTTCCTTGGCGAATCCTCGTTAAAACCGTGGAGCAGGATGTTGGTGTCGATGGAGAGCATGACTCCTATTTTTTATTGCGTCGGGTGAGGCGGATTTCTGTGTTGGTCAATTGGGCCTCCGCTTTGATTTCCGCATCACTGAGTCCTTTCCAACCGAGTTTGCGCGGCTTCGGCGGCTGCCATTCGCGCTTTGTGTCCGGCTCGGGGCTGTAAACGCTGAGGATGTATTCGATGCCGCGCCGTGCAAGTTCGGCGAGGGAAATTTCACGGGCTTCGCACAGCTTCTTGGCACGGGCGAAGGTCTCGTCGGGAAGTTGAATCTGGGTGCGCGTCATGCCAACATTATGATGGCATCGAAGGATGCCGTCATAATGTCGTCACCTCATCACGCATCCAGCCCGAAGGCGGTGTGCACGACGCGGGCGGCGTTTTCGATCTCACTTTCGTTTACGGTGACCGCAGTCTTGATTTCGCTGGTGGAGATCATCTGGATGTTGATGCCGGCCTGGGAGAGGGCGCTGAACATTTTCGCGGCGACGCCGCTGTGGCTTCTCATGCCGATGCCGACGATGCTTAGTTTGGCGACGCCGCTTTGGGAGCGCAGTTTCACTTTGTCACCGAGATCGGCGATGATTTTATTCAGTTCGCTTTCAGCCTTGGGCAGGTCGGCGGTGTTGCAGGTGAAACTGATGTCGGTCTCGCCGTCCCAACTGACGTTCTGCACGATCATGTCGATGACGATGTTCGCGCGGTTGATGGCACCGAAGATTTTTGCCGCGACGCCAGGATGGTCGGGCACGTCATCAATGGTGACTTTGGCCTGGTTGCGTTCGATACTGACGCCGCGGACGACGACAGATTCCATGCCGGGTTCTTCCTCTTTCACGAGCGTTCCTGGGTTGTTGTTCATGCTGTTGCGGACTTCAAATCGGACGCCGAATTTTTTGGCAAACTCGACGCTGCGGCTTTGCATCACCTTGCTACCGCTGCTGGCCATTTCCAGCATTTCGTCATAGCTGATGACATCTATTTTTTGGGCGGTCTTTACCACGCGAGGGTCACAAGTGTAAACTCCGTCCACATCGGTGAAGATCTGGCAAAGGTCGGCTTTGATGGCGCTGGCCATGGCAATGGCGGTGAGGTCGGAGCCGCCGCGTCCGAGCGTGGTGATCTGGCCGTCGCGCGTCTGTCCTTGGAAGCCGGCGAGGATGACGATGTTTCCTTCATCGAGCATTTCATGGACTTCGGTGGGCGTGATGTTGGCGATGCGGGCCTTGGTGTGAACGCCGTCGGTCTGGATGCCAGCCTGGGCACCGGTGAGGGAGACGGCCTGGCCACCGAGGGAATTGATGGCCATGGCGGTAAGCGCGATGGTTTGCTGCTCGCCGGTGGAGAGGAGGACATCCAACTCGCGCTCGGTCGGGTTCTCCGAAACCTCGCGCGCAAGCTTGAGCAGGCTGTCGGTGACGCCAGACATGGCGGATACGACGGCGACGACCTGATGGCCCTCACGCTGGGTCTCGATGACCCGGCGGGCGACATTGCGTATGCGCTCGGGGTTGCCCACCGAGGTGCCGCCATATTTCTGAACGATTAAAGCCATGCGTGAAGTGCGAGCGGAAAAGAGCGCGGAGAATGGCACGCTTTACCGAGGGTGCAAGCGGCAGGTGTTGGAGAGGGCATTTAAGTAATCCGTATATTTCTAACTAATTAAATTAATGCATGGAGATAAATATGGCTTTAATTTATATTTGTTATAAATTCCATAATACTATTTTCCCTTAGAAAAGGTCATTATCATGCAACCAACATCGCCAAATCAATCAAAGAACGGGGCCCTATGCAGAATGGTCTGGCTGCTCTTGGTTGCAGTCTTGGCGAAAAATGCAGTAGCCCAGAACCCGTATGTTCAGGAGCCATCTCGATCATTCGCGCGAGTAGCCAGTCTGGGAAGTGAGTCAGGTTCATCACGTGAATTTCTCAGCTACAACGGTCGCTATGCGCAGGCTCCTGCCCCTGTGCCAATGCCGGTGCATCGCCTTGTGGATGCAGCCAATCGCTTGCAGGGCAAACCCTATATCTGGGGCGGTGGCCACAAACACCTTAATGATCGCGGCTATGACTGCTCGGGCTCCGTCTCCTATGTGTTGCATGAGGCCGGCTTGCTGCGCGGGCCTCTTCAGTCGCGCGAATTCCTAAAATACGGCGAAGCAGGACCGGGGCGCTACATCACGATCTTCATGAAAAATGGCCACGTTTTCATGAGTGTGCTCGGCCTGCGTTTCGACACCAGCGACATGGGCAGTGGCAGGGGCGATGGCCCGCGCTGGCGACCGACGGCACGCAAGTTCAATGGCTATGCCATGCGTCATCCGGCTGGCTTGTAGATCGACAAAAACAACGGAGGCAAACCCGCATCAAACCGCGAGCGTGACTGATGGTGTGGTTTGCTGCCTTTTACAAAGATACTCAGCCATCTCTGCTAAGCGTGTGAAAGGGATATGATCGCAGCCTAGGGAAACGCTGAACAAAGAGTAGAAGCGACGCCCTCGTCGCTTTATTGCCTGGGTAAGCGGCGAGGCACCGCTTCTACTTCCGAATAAATCAGTGCTTCCCTAGCAAGAGCTTGGCCATTCCCCAGAGCATCAGGCAGGAGGCCAGATGGACACACAGGCTTCAAGCCTGTGTTACTTCTATATTGACATTAATTTGATGTGATGGGAAAATCTCCATCATGACTAAGACGCAGATTCAAGTCCCTGAGGCGTTGTTTCAGGAACTCCGGGCTTTCGCCAAGCAGCGTGAATGGTCTCTGGCGGAGACTTTTCGACGGGGCGCAGAGTTGCTGCTTCAGGTCTATCCTGAAACCGCCAGCAAGGCCACATTGAATTGGGCACCGCCAACCTCCAATCGGGTTGGCTGGCAAGGTCTCAGTGCCGCCGAACTTCGTGACGTCGTATTCGCGGATAGCGATCCCCATCTGGCCTGAAGCACCACGCGTCCTGCCATGCTCTCGATCGACACGAATCTCCTGCTTTACTGTTACAGCGAGGCCTCGCCGCACCACGCAGAAGCCCGCCAGTTCATCGAATCTGTGTCACAACGGGAGGATGTGGCCATCAGTGAGTTTATGCTGGCCGAGTTCTATTTGCTGCTGCGGAATCCTGCCGTCCTCTCGCAACCGCTCACGGCTCCTGAAGCCGTCGCTGTCGTCCAAAGCTACCGCCAGCATCCTCGTTGGAAGATCATCGGGTTCCCGCCCACCAGCCGCGAACTCCACGCCGAGCTCTGGCAGCAAGCCGCTGAGCCCGGCTTCGCGCGCCGCCGCCTCTACGACACTCGCGCTGCGCTCAGTCTCCTCGCCTACGGCATCACCGAGTTCGCAACCGCGAACGTGAAGGACTTTCAAAACTTTGGGTTTGGGAAAGTGTGGAATCCGATCCAAATCTAATTGGTGGCCCGATAAAAAATGCTGGAGGCAAACCCACCTTAACCCGCCATCATGGATGCTGTGAGTCAGAAATCATTGACTGCCCCTCTTTTTCCTTGTTTTTTTAAGCTATGACATAAGCATTAAATTTTATGATTGGCCTTTTAGGGAAGCGCTGATTAATCGCAAGTAGAAGCGACGCCCTCGTCGCTTATCCCAGTGCAGCAAGCGACTAGGGCGTCGCTTCTACTCTTTGTTCAGCGTTTCCCTAGGCTTTCCGAAAAAGAATACAATAGGCCTCTCCCTTGGAGAGAGAACACTTACATTTTTGTGAATGGTCAGTCAACGAATCTGGACTACCTGTCTTGGAGTCATCGTCAATGGCCCGCCTTGGCCTGCGCCTGGCTCGCGGGAGACAGCTTGCTGAGTGGCAGAGT
>JAYVZW010000218.1:0-5844 GCA_043783015.1 Verrucomicrobiota bacterium | reverse complement strand
AAAGCTCCGGCAGCGCCATGAGCGTCGGATAGAGTTCCTTCGGCGGCGGCTTGCCCATGTTCTTCATCATCTCGCCCATGCCTTCCATCATGCCGCCCATGCCACCGGGTCCTGGCGTTGCGCCCATCGCCGGAGCCGCGCCGGGCGTGGCCGGCATCGCCCCGGCTCCCGCCGCGCCGGGGTGGTGGCTGGCGTGTTCCTCCGGCGACTGCGCGCTTATCTCGCTCGCGAAAAGCAGCACGCACGCGCGCGCGATGACGCTCAACGCGCGCACGGTCACATGCCTTTCATCCCGCCGGCAGGCATCGCGGCTGCCGGTGCGGGCGGTGCAAAGCCGGTGAGGATTTTGCGCTGCTCGTCGGTGAGGAGTTTGCTCGCTTCGCCCACCGCGCGAATGAAAGCGAGGCGCTCATCGCCGGTGAGCTTGGCAATCTCCACGATCTTCCCCTCGATCTTCGCAGCGTCCGGCTGATCGGAAGCGGTGAGCGTCCACAGTTCCTGCTCGGCTTGCTGGATGGCACGATCCGCGGTGCTCTTCGCGAGCTGCGCCTGCTCCCTGGCCTTGTTGAGCGCGGCCTGTTGTTCGGTCGTGAGCGCGATGTGTTGCGGGTGATCGAGGAAAAAGTCCGTCGCGCCGAGATGGTAAAGGTGCGATGCGCCGGGGAAGCCGGGCAGCGCGGACTGCGGCATCGCAGCCCTGCCGCCGCCACCCATGCCCATCATCCCCATCATCCCGCCACCGCCGCTCATGCTGGCCATGCCGGCCGCTGGGGGTGGTGCGGGCATCGCGCCGCCGCCCGGCATCGCACCCATCTTCATCATGTCCATGTCCATCATGCCCATTCCGCCGCCGGGCATCGGTGCGCCGTCGCCCATGCTCATCATTTTTTCCATCATGCCCATCATCTTTTCCATCATGCCCATCATGTTCATTGGGCCGCCCGCGGGCGCGGCAGCGCCGCTCATCCCCGCCATCGGTGGAGCCGGTGTTACACCTGCGGGCATGCCGCCGGGTTTCATCTGGCCCATCCCCACGCCACTTGGAGGTCCGCCACCCATGCCACTTGGAGGCCCGCCCTTACCACTCGGAGGCCCACCCTTGCCTGGCATTGCACCAGTAGGTGTCTCTTGCGGGGCGTTCTTCGCCAGCGCGGCTTCGAGCTGCGCGATCTTCGCCTGCAACTCCGAAAGCTGCTGGTTGAGCGCGGGATCGCCTACCGCTGCATCCGGCGCGGCTGTCGCGGGCATCTTGCCTGCGGCGACATGCGCAGCATGGGTCGCGGGATCGACCGCGGGGGCAGTGGGAGCGGGCTTGGCCGGTGCAGGCGCTTGCGCGCGCAACCTTTCAGCGCTGACAAGTAGGAAACAGCTTCCCGTTAGGACAGCCGTGAGGAACAGGCGTGAGTAGTAATGATGATGTGCTTTCATGTGCGAAGGTTTGCTGGTGTTGGTTGAGTGGGTGCTTTTCCGCGTGAGCGAAACGATTAGGGCAACAGGCTCATGGGCGTGCCGCCTCGTTCATAATTTTAACAATCGTGTCCTCCACTTCCTGCGCCACTCCTTCGAGTTGCGGCGTGTTGAACATCGCCAGCAGAGTGGTCGGTTTCAAAGTCGCCAGAATGGTTTTACCGCCCTGCTCATAAATGGAAATCCGGCACGGCAGCGCCGTGGAGACGGCCATGTTTTGTTCCAGAACTTTCTTCGCCTGTTGCGGCTGGCAGACTTCAAAGATGAGACACTCGTGGTCGAACTCGACCCCTTTCTTCGCCATCGTCTCGGTAAGGTTGTGAACCTGCATCACGCCGAAGTGATTGGCCTGCACAGCGGCCTGCAATGCAGCGGCAGCTTCACTCACGGTCTTCTCAGTAGGTAATTGGATCAGCATAGGTTTGCTTTCTTGGTTGAGAGTTCACTTTGTGGCAGCGTCGAGTGCGGAATCATTTTTTGGATAGCTTGCTGATAACGATGACGAGCAGAACCACCACCAGGATGCCGGCCACCGTCCAGATGCCCATTCCTCCACCCGCCCATCCATGTCCCCATCCATTCATCCATCCGTCATTTTGGTTCATCATAAAGAGCCTTTTGTAGTCATGGTCGGGCTTTTATATCACTCCTCAGCGACCGGGCATGGTCTGATTGGACATCGGGTATTCGCTTTTGGGACCACCCATAGTATGCACTCCGCTCCCTGAACCGCCGCGGGTGCTCGCGCAGCCGGAGAAGGTGATCGCGGCGCAAATGGCGAAACTCAGCGCGGCGAGTATGGATATAAGTGTCGTTTTCATGTTGGCAGATCGGTTAGTGGTGCGGGGTGCAGCCGGTCGCGACGAGGACGGCGGCGAGGATCGCCAGCGTCAGCAGCGAAGGCCGCAGCCATTTCGATTGTGTCCCCGCGATAACTCCGCTGAGGAACGTGTTTTGCCTTTTCATAACTTGGTCTTTCTTTTTACTGGTTGAGTTGCTTTTGCTCCGCACGGCGCAGCCCGAAGCGCTGCGCCGTGTCTGAGCGAGCGGCGTTTCACGTCACTGCTGACGTTTGGCTTTTGCGAGCTTGTCGAATAGGCGAAGCGTAAACCCGCCCTTAACCTCCTCCTTGCCCGAGCCTGCGTCCTTGCCAGAACCGGTGCTGTAAAGCCAGTCATCCACGTCGGCGATGGGAATGTGCAAGTCGGCGCCTCGCGCGACCTTTTTCAGCGTCGCGGGATCGTTGTCGAGTTTCCCGTGAACGAGCTTGTCGTCTATGTCGCTGACTTGAAGCCAAAGATACTCGCCCTTGTCACCTTCAAGGATGCGGCCTTTGACCGCAAAGTATTGGTCCTTGCCGCGCTCTTTGAATGCGCGCAGAAACTCCGGCCAGCGCTCGTCTGCCTCCGCCTGCGCCGCGATGAGCTGCGGGTCGTCGCTGCTGATGGTGACCTTGCCATCCTCAGCGGCAGCCACGCCTGCGGGATACAGATCCTGGAGCGGGTCTTCGCTTTTCAGATGACCTAGAAGAGTCGCGTCACTGAGGTGAAACTGGTCGGTGTCCGGGCTGTAAACAGCGAGAGTGTCTTTTCTCACCAGTTGCGCGAGGATCAGACCGATTTGCTGATAGACTTTGCGAAGGTCTGCCTTCTCGTCTTTTTCAAGCCAGTCCACAGACAGCCAGGCACGGTGCTGGCGAACGGCCTTGGCGAGGGTGGGATCCTTCAGTTCGGCGGCGAGCTTGTCGCATTCGGAAAAATACGGCTCGTCCACGCAATGGATGGCGAACCGGCCGGGACCGGCCTTGACGATGAATGAAGGAGGCTGGGCGACCACGGCACCCTCCGGCACTTCGCTTCCCACGGCTTTGGACACCGCATGCGCCACGGCACCGGCATCCATGGTGCGAGGTTCGCTGAGAAGCAGGACGAGTGAGATCAGGCGCTGCGATTCAGGTTCGGCTGGCTGCGGCTTGGACGGCGTGTCGGCGGCCCGGAGCACCGAGCCGGGGAAGAGGCAGATTGCTGCGAGCAGGACGAAGCTCTGGATGAGCGCGGAGGAGGTTATCGGGAAAGTTTTCATGGCCGGTTCAGTTATCGAAGGTGCAGTTGGAAGATGATGGAATTGTGGCGACTGTGGCCATAGTTGCTGTGGCCGTAGCCGCCGTGACCTTGGTAGCGGGGCGAATAGATGGGGTAGTCGTCGTAGTAACCGTTGTAGTAACCGTTGGAGGGATCGTAATGGTCGCAATTGCGTCCGCTTGAGTGCCCGCCGGAGTAACCGCCGTAATGGGAATTGTAGTGATGGGTATAGCTGCCATGGCCCCGGTTATGGTGCTTGTCGCCAGCGAACGCGGGCAACGCGAGGGCGACAAGTCCGGCGCAAAGCAACCCGGTGAACCGAGGCGCGGGATGGCGAGAAGTGAGATTTGATTTCATAACTTTGTGTTTCGTTTCGGCGGTTGGGTTGTTCGTCCGCACTGCGCAGGCCGAAGCCTGCGCAGTGAATGGACGAGTTAGGTTTCGTCGAATAGCAGGCGGTTACTGTTTCGGGGCTTCCTTCTTCTTGTCGCAGCAGGGCGCGCATTTATCGTGGGCGCACTTGTCGCAGCAGTCGCCGCCCTGTTTGCAGCAGGTGCCACAGTCTTTGGTGGCCTTCATTTTGGGATGGTCCTTGTCCTGCGCGAACGCGGAAGCGACGGCGAAGGTCAGTGCGAGCAGAGTGAGTTGCAGTGTTTTCATGGTCTTGCTTTTTCCGTTCGTTGCGTGGTGGATTTCGGGCGGCGTGGTGCCCCTCGTGTGATGACTTTCCCACGCCGCCGAAAACTCCGCTCCGCATCCCTTCGGAAAGACTCCGCATTTTTCCGGTCACTCAACGCGGCGATGCGCCGGGGCCGCGCGGAAACCGAGCCCCGCACCGACATCGGGTGATTGACCAACATCATGCCCGTATGGATGCGGCTTCCCTGACATGCAGCAGGGCAACATCTTTGGCGGTTCCCCCACCGAGGCGGCGAGTGTTTCCATTGCCCGTCGCTATGCGCTCGACGCGTCGCCGATAGATGGGAAAAGCACCTATGCAACAAACCGGGCTCTAGTGTGTGTGGCGCGTTGCGGTCGTTTCCTTCGATTCCTTCCTCAAGACCGCGCCTTCTGGAGGCACAGTGAGTGTTCGGATGTAGTTGACGACCTGCCAGCGCTCGTGGTCGGTGAGCAGCTTCTCGAACGACGGCATGGGCCGGCGCCCCTCGGTGATTTTCCAGAACAACGCACCGGCGCTGTGTTCCCGCATCATCGGCATGGACAGATCACTGGGACGTCGCTCCAGGGCGATGGCTGCCGGCCCGTTGCCTTTGCCCATGTTGCCGTGGCAGGCCGCGCACTGTCCCTGATAGATTGCTTTTCCTGCCGTAATGGACCTCTGATCGGCCGCCACAGGACTCGCTATCCTGGCGGCCCGGGCCGGCGCCTCCCATTCCTCCGCCATGCCCGCCGATGGCCCATGGGCATAGGACGCCACGAGGATGTTGCTCGCCGTCAGAAAAATTCCGCCGATCAATGGCCATGACCGTTGAACCCTCATCTCCTCAGTGGTGTGTTTCATTGCGCTGGCTGTGTGGTGCGACCGCCCATCACGTTCATCGTCTGAATCCGTGCCGGGACTAATTAGCTGACTTGAGAAACTCGAGGATCGTCTGGTGCTGTGCCGGAGTAAGATTGGCGCGAACGCGCATGTGCAGCATTGCGACCTCCCACTGGGCGGGGCTGTAGGAGCTGGGGGAGCGCACATTATGGCACCGCTGACATTGCTCGGACCAGAGCTGGGCTCCGCTTTTTCCAATGGGTGCCGTCGCAACAACGGTAGCTGCACTTGTGGGTTTGTCTCCCGCCGTGGCGCTACTTGGTGGCAAGGAAAGTGAGGCAATGAGGGCAGCCAAAGCCGCGAGCGAATATCCGAAGTGATTTAGTTTCATCTTGGTGATTTTTTGTGGGCGAGGCACTTGATTAGAATCCGGTGGCGACTTGCAGCATGATGGCGTTCTGATTCTCGCCGTTCCCGCGCTTGCTATCGCTCTCATAGGCGATCTTGACCACGGTGCTGGGTGTCAGCCAGTAATCCAAACCGATCGTCCATCGCTTCTCGTCAAACCCGACCGGTGTTTTGCGCTGGGTCAGATCGTCGAAACGGACGACCGCCTCGAAGTCTTTGAGGAAGTTAGCCACCCGTGAAGGACGATAGGAGAGCTGGGCATAGCCGCCGTTGCGATTGTTGCTGAAGGTCATCGGACCGAAGCCCTGGCTGCCGTCAGCGTCGTAGGTGAAGCTCCCGACTTGCGACCATACCCACTGAGCGCGGAAGTTCAGGATACCCTTGAGG
>JAYVZW010000217.1:0-5849 GCA_043783015.1 Verrucomicrobiota bacterium | reverse complement strand
GGTGACATGCCGGAAGACATGAAGAAAAACATGACGCTGGCCTTTGAAATCTTCCGCAACAATCCCCAGACCCATCCCGTGAGTGACGCTGTGAAAGCGGAGACCGGCTATTACTTCTTCAAGGTCACGGAAATCAAGGCACCGCAGCAATTGGAACTCAAGGACGCGCAGGGAAAAATCAAGGAAACCCTGATCACCCAGAAGGCCCAAGAAGCCATGTCTAAAGCCGCCAACGACGCGCGCAAGAAACTGGCCGACGCCATCAAGGCGGGGAAGAAATTTGAAGATGCCGCCAAGGAGGCCGGTCTCGAACCGCAGACCCTTCCAGAGTTCTCGCCCATGGAACCTCTCAAGGACATCAGCAATGGTGATAAAATCGCCGGCGAAACTCAAAAAACCCCCGCTGGCAGTTTCACCAAACCGATCTCAACCGATAATGGCTTGCTGCTGGTCTTTGTGCAGTCCAAAGAACTCCGCAAGAACGCAGAGAGCGCCAAGTCCCGGGAAAACATCACCCGGTCACTGAGTCATTTCAGCCAGAACGAAGTCTTCCGCGCATGGTTCGGCAAACGTCGTGATGAAGCGCGGGTAGTTCCGCACTTCAAGGCCTGAAGTTCTGCCGTGAATGACATCGCCGCGCAGCGTGACAGTCTCTTTGATGACGCCAGCGGCCACGTCGCCATTGGCGAAATCGCGGAGGCGGTGAAGCTTTATCGCCAATGCGTGGAACTTGACCGCGATTTTTTTGAAGGCTGGCATGCACTCGGCATGGCCCTTCTTAGATCGGATAACGTGAAGGAAGCCATTGGCGCGGGCATGATGGCCACCACCCTGCGCCCGAACGACCTCCTCGCCTGGACCGCGCTCTCCCAAATGTATGTCAAGAACGGCCAGATCGCAGAGGCCGAGGACGCCAAGGGCAAGGCCCGCATTCTCTCGCTGGGCGGCAAAGTGGTGAAAGACTGAAAGTATTCCGTTTGCCGTTGGATTTTGAATGGTGGCGGCAAGCGCATAGCCGGTCAACGATGACAACATCATGGCCGCCCACCAGCGTCTTGCGCTCAACACGGCGCACCAGCCTTTTCAGCACCGTAGGGTGGTAATACCGTCAGCCAGACAGTCTTGCATTCCGCGCTGAATGATGCCAGACTTCCACCATGAGCACGCTCACCGAAATTGAAAATGCTGTGGTCTCTCTGCCTGAGGCCCAGCAGGAAAATCTACTGCGGTGGCTACAAACGCGCCTTTCGCCCTCGCCAGTCACCGCTCCCGGCAAGGCTAATTCTTGGCTGCGTAACGCGAGAGGCAGTGTGCGGCTGGCAGTCGGCAAGTCGGCAGATGACCTGCCGATGGATTACTACGCTGCCAAGCATGGCCTGAATTCTTGAGGCCCCATGCGAGTTTTTCTGGATACAAACATCCTGCTGGATGTGCTGCTGGATCGCGAAGCTTTCGTCGATGATAGCGGGAGTGTGATTCTGCGTTGTGAAGCTCATGGCATCGGGATGTTCATCGCTTGGCATGGCCTAGCCACGGCTTGTTATCTGCTTAAACGCGGGCGCACGGAAGCAGATGCTATCGCGGAAGTGGACAAGATTCTCGCATGGGCACGAGTCGCAGATGCCACTGATGCTCAGGTTCGCCAGGCACGGTCGCTCGGGTTTAACGACTTTGAAGATGCTTTGCAAGCCGCATCGGCGGAAGCTTTTGCCGCCGACTGGATCGCAACGCGCAACCCTCAGGATTTTTCCCAGAGCACAGTGCCCGCGATTATGCCTGCGGATTTTGTCAGACAGATCGCAGCAAAGTCATGAACGAACGCAGGTGATGTTCCCCGCCGTGCGTCTCTGCGCCTCTCCATTATTTTGGACAGAAGAGGTATTCCGCACTTAGATTCGGGCTCAGAGTGTGCCGCTGCCCGCGCTGAACACCGAACACTATTTTTTGATGAAACCCTACTACCTTACCACCGCCATTGACTACACGAATGCACCGCCGCATATCGGACATGCGTATGAAAAGATCCTGGCCGATGTCATGGCGCGGTATCAGCGGCTCAATGGCCGGGAAGTTTATTTCCTCACGGGTGTGGATCAGCACGGGCAGAAAGTGCAAAAGTCGGCGGAGAAGGCGGGACTTTCGCCTAAGGAATTTGTCGATGGCATCACGGACAAATTCATTGCGCTGTGGCGCAAGCTGGATGTGCGATACGACGGCTGGGCCGCGACCACGGATGAAAAGCACATTCGCGTAGTGCAGGCCATGCTGCAAAAACTGCAAGACTGCGGCCAGCTCTACAAGAAAAGTTACAGCGGTTTTTATAGCGTGCGCCAGGAGCAGTTTCTCACTGACAAGGAGCGCGGGCCTGACGGTAAGTTTGGCGAAGAATGGGGTGAGGTCGTCGAACTCGCGGAAGAGAACTGGTATTTCAAACTCAGCGAGCACACCGAATGGCTGCGGGGCTTTATCAAGTCGCATCCCAATTTCATCTTTCCAACATTCCGCGCCAATGACGTGCTCAACGCGCTCGAAAGCTCTGGAGGTCAGGACTTGTGCATCTCGCGCCCGAAGGAGCGCTTGAGCTGGGGCATCCCGCTGCCCTTTGATGAGCGCTTCGTGAACTATGTCTGGTTTGATGCGCTGACGAATTACATCAGCTTTGCCGGATACCTCGCTGACGAGGCGGGCAACACCAGGCTGCCGGAATTCAAGGAGTTGTGGCCGGCGGATGCGCACGTCATTGGCAAGGACATCCTTATTCCGGCGCACGCCATCTATTGGCCCATCATGCTGCACGCCCTTGGTTTCTCTGATGATGAAATGCCGCGCCTCATTGTGCATGGCTGGTGGAATATCAAGGGCGCCAAGATGAGCAAGACGCTGGGCAATGTGGTGGACCCGGACGCGCTGGCAGATGTGGTCACGCCTGAAGGTCTGCGTTATTACCTCATGCGCGACATGGCAACCGGCTACGACTCCGATTTCAGCGCGGAGCGGCTGGACATGGCCTACAACAAGGAGCTCGCCAGCGGTCTCGGTAATCTGCTCAATCGCTCATTAAACATGGCGCACAAATATCGCGGCGGCGTGCTGGCCATCGGCGCTTACGATGACGAGATCAATCAGGCTTTACGCCAGACTGTGTGCGATGCCCCTGCCAAATATCTGGAGAAGATGAACTCCTGGGCTATTAACGATGGCATTGCGGAGGCATGGAAAATCGTGTCCCACGCAAACCAATTCGTTGATCTCACGCTGCCCTTCAAGCTCGCCAAAGACCCCGAGCAAGCCGCGCGACTCGACAGTGTGCTGCATCATCTGGTTGAGGCTCTTGTGCATGTCAGCGTTCTGCTCTCGCCCGTCATCCCTGATGCCTGCCGCAAGATGCGCGAGCAGATCGGTTGGGTGATGCCGGAATCATTCACCGTTTCCGATTTGAAATGGGGAATGCTTGGCAACGGCCATCAACTGAACCCGCCGGCGGTCTTGTTCCCGCGCCTGGAGCTGGAAGCGAAATAAACTTTAGTGCGGGATTTTATGAACCCATCCGAATCCAAGTCCATGGGCCATCGCGTGGGGATATTGATCCTCACTGCCATCCTCGTCGTGGGCGGCTTGGTCTATGTGCATCTCCAGCCGGAATTGGAAACGAATATCAAAAGCTGGATGACAGCGGCAATCTTGGTTGGCGCATTGCTGCTGGCCGTGTTGTGGTTCATTCTGCTGAGCAGACTGAATATTCGAGCACGGCTGATTACTGCGCTCGCGCTGCTGGGCATGGGTTTCGGCGCGCGCGCGTTGGTTCGCGTGGATGGCACTATCGACGGAGGCGGATTACCCAGGCTGGCTTGGAAGTGGACACCGCATCATGAAGTTACATTGGATAAATCTGACGTCACGATTGCGCCTTCCTTAAATATCGCGGCACCACCGGGCGCGGCGGATGTGCCGCAATTCTTCGGTCCGCAGCGCGATGGCATCGTGCGGGGTGCGAAGCTTGTGGAGGAGTGGGGCTCGCGTCCCCCGAGGCAGTTGTGGCGGCAGCCCATTGGCAGCGGATGGTCGGCTTATGCTGTTCTTGGAGGGAGAGCTTACACACAGGAACAGCGCGGCGAGGATGAACTCGTGACTTGTTATGAACTGCTGACCGGGCGGCTTTTATGGAGTCACTCCGATCATGTGCGCTTTAGCCAGTGGCAGGGCGGTGACGGTCCACGCGCAACGCCGACCATGGATGGCGGACGTGTCTTTACCGTGGGCGCGACCGGCATTCTGAACTGTCTTGATGCCGCGACGGGCGCGCTCATCTGGTCGCATGATGTTTTACATGAACATAAAATCCCAAACATCACCTGGGGCATCAGTGACTCACCACTGGTCTTTGATGACCGTGTCGTGATCACGGGCGGCGCTGCGCCGGGGCCAACGTTGCTTGCGTTTCATCGCGAAACCGGCGCGCTCCTCTGGAAGTCCGGCTCACAGAAGGCCAGCTATTCGTCACCGGTTCTGGCGATCATCGCAGGTCGTCGCGTGATTGTGACGCTGAACGCCGCAGCCATGAGCATCGCCGATGCCGGCACGGGAGTCGTCTTGTTGGAGGAGCCTTGGAAGGACGAAAAGATGCCCAAGGCAGCGCAGCCTGTCGTGTTGGATGGCGATCGTGTCTTCATCTCTGCGGGTTACGGTTATGGTTGCACGATGTTCCAGATCAAACCGATGCCAGAGGGCAAATTCGTCGCCACAGAACTTTGGGCGAACAACAAGCTCAAGGCTCAGTTCAACAGCGTTGCCGTGCGTGACGGATATTTTTATGGACTGGATGACGGCTCGATGGCCTGTGTCGATACCGCGACTGGAACCCGCAAGTGGAAGGAAGGCCGCTACGGTTCCGGGCAATCGTTACTGGTGGATGACATGGTGCTCATTCAAAGCGAACGTGGGCCGGTGGTGCTCATGAAGGCCACGCCGGAAGGCTGTCGTGAGCGGGGCCGCATAGAGGCGCTGAGCAGCAAGACATGGAATCATCCGGTTCTGGCCGGGCGTTATCTTCTGGTGCGCAATGATCAGGAGGCCGCCTGCTACGAGCTGCCGGTCAAGTGAGTTGGCAGAAACATCATCATACTTCAGTTTGTTCCATGTGGGTTCGTAGCTCTGCAATCGCGATGGTCTTGGGTGCAATGGTCTGCCCATTGCTCGCCCACACCGTGCCGACGCTGGTCGTGGAAACAGAGTTCAATGCGGCGCGCCAGTCGGAGATTCGCGTGAACATTGATCCGAGACTTTTTCTTTCTGACAAACCCACGACCTTGCCTCCGGTTGAGGCTTCATGGTGGCTTGAGCAGGACGATACTGCGCGGGCGAAAACGATGACGGAAGTGATCGCTTATATGGAGAAGACACTTGATTTCCGGCTGGGGGACATCGCCTTGCGAGGTGGCTGGAAGGTGACGGCGATTGACAGTGCGTCAGCTTTTCCCTTGAGTGCGAACAGCGCGGAAGTGCATTTGCTGGTGGAAAGGAAACAGCCGCTCCCGGAAGTTACCGGTGAGTTCAAAGTGAGTGTCAGCGACGGCTGCTCAGTGGGTGTGATTCTGCTTAACAGCACGGAAGGCAAAGCGGAGCGGCATCCGCAATCATTGTTTCCCGGAGAGACCGGCCGCGGATTCAAAGTGCCGGAGATGAAGTCAGTCGCGCCCTTAAAACATGAAGAGCCATCTCTCGAATCGAGTCAGGAAAAAGCCGAAGTGCGGTTCGTCAGTCCTGGTCAACTGACGCTGTTGCTGCTGCTGGCCGCAGTTCTGCTGGGGCTTCAGTGGTCCCGGCGGCGGGGCTGATGTTTTCGATGGTTC
>JAYVZW010000216.1:0-5851 GCA_043783015.1 Verrucomicrobiota bacterium | reverse complement strand
TACAAACCGAGTTTCAAGCTCCTCGAATATCACACCACCCATCGCATGCATGGCGAACGGGGGTTTGAAAACACCGAGGCCACGGTGAAAATCGAGATGAACGGTGAAGCGCTCTACACCGTTGACGAAGGCGACGGCCCTGTTAATGCGCTCGACAAGGCGTTGCGAAAAGCCCTGTCCACAGCGTATCCTGAGATCGCGCAGGTCTCTCTCTGCGATTACAAGGTCCGCATCCTCGACAGCAAGACCGGCACCGCCGCGAAGACGCGCGTGCTTATCGAGAGCACCGACGGCCAGAACGAATGGGGCACCGTTGGCGTCAGCCTGAACATCATTGACGCCAGTTGGGAAGCGTTGGTGGACGCGCTGGAGTATTTTCTTTCTCGCAGAAAAAAATGATCTGATCATGAGGCTGCGATGAAAATCCTCCACCTCACGCCCGGCACCGGCACTTTCCATTGTGGAAGTTGCCTGCGGGATCAGGCGCTGATCAAGGCGCTGCGCGCGCGGGGACACGATGCCGTGATGGCACCGCTTTACCTTCCTCTGGTGACGGACGCGGAGGAGGTCAGCCCGGAACAACCCGTGCGTGTGGGCGGCGTGGGTTTGTATCTCCAGCAGAAATTTCCATGGTTCCGTTTCCTGCCGCGCTTCCTGCACCGGGCGCTGGACAGCCCGAAACTCTTGCGCTGGGCGTCTGGGAAAATGGGCATGACCAGTGCGCGCGATCTCGGCGAAATGACGGTGGGCAGCCTGCTCGGTGAAAAAGGACGGCAATGGGTGGAGTGGGGAAAGCTGGTGCGCTGGATCGTTGATGAGCACCGCCCGGATGTGGTCTCGCTCTCGAACTCACTGCTTATCGGTCTCGCGCCCGCATTGTCGCAGCGCGGACTGCCGGTGGTGGTTTCCTTGCAGGGTGAGGATGCATTTTTGGATACGCTCGTAGAGCCTTATCGCACCCAAGCCTGGGATTTAATGCAGGACAATGCGCGGTCAGTCGCGCGCTTCATCGCGCCCAGCCAGTTCTATGCAGACTTGATGACGCGCCGACTAGGAGTGGAAGCGGGAAAGATGAGCGTGGTCTTCAACGGTCTCGACTTATCATTGTATCAACGCGAGAGCCACCAGCCGGACACGCCAGTCATCGGTTATCTCGCGCGCATGATTCACGGCAAAGGACTGACCACGCTGGTGGATGCTTTCATCTCGCTGGCAAAACGGGGACGTGTGCCACAGGCGCGCTTGCGCATCGGAGGCGCGGCGACTCCCTCCGATGAGGCCTACATCAACAGCTTAAAGAGCAAGCTGCGCGATGCGGGCCTTGAAGAACGTGTTTCCTGGGAACCGAACTTGAGCTTCGATGAGAAGGTGCTCTTTCTGAATGCACTGAGCGTGTTCTCCGTTCCTGCGACTTATGGCGAGGCTTTCGGACTTTATGTGATCGAAGCCCAAGCCTGCGGGGTGCCGGTGGTTCAGCCGAGGCATGGGGCGTTCCCGGAAATTCTTGCGCTGACGCAAGGCGGGCTGTTGTGCGAGCCGGATGACGCCATCTCGCTGGCCGACAGGCTGGAAGAATTGTTACTCGATCCAGATAAACGCCAGAGACTAGGACAGACCGGGAAGTCACAAGTCCAAACCTGCTTCACTGCCGCAGGCATGGCTGAGAAGTTCGAATGCGTCCTGAACACTCTGATGTGATTAAGTTATCTTAATTAAAGATATTCAATATTACTGTTTATTATTATGGTATTTAGTGTTATTATGATAAGAAATGATTCTTCGGCTACGTCAGCTACGACTTGGGATTTTGCTTTCGGGGGGACTATTGACCCCGCAGGCTGTGCGCGCTGACATTGTGACAGATTGGAATTCGGCTGCGGTGGACATCATCCGCACCTCTGCGGTTGACCCGTTCAATGCCTCGCGCGACCTGGCAATTTTGCAAATCTCCATCATGGACGCCGTCAACGGCGTGAATCGTCAGGACCCAGGTTTTTACGTCAACGGGTCAGCCGCAGCCGGCTCGTCCATCGAAGCTGCGGCAGCGTCAGCGGGGCTGAATGTGATGACGGCGCTTTTTGGAAACAACGCCACCTTTAATGCCCTCTATGCCAATCAGATTGCGGCCTTGGGCGGCCCATCCACCTCAGTCAACAACGGTGCCAACTGGGGTAATTCCGTCGCAAATAGCATCGTAAACTTCCGTGTTGCTGATGGCTCTTCAGCGGCCAATCCCCCGTTTACGGGATCGAATACGCAGGGAAAATGGCGCGCCACTCCGCCTGCTTTTCAATCCCAGCCCCTGCTGCCAGGCTGGGGCAATGTCGCGCCCTTTGCCCTGAACACCGGGGCGCAGTTCCGTCCCAACGGGCCGGCCACCCTGGATTCTGCGAACTACGCGACGGACTTTACCCAGGTCAAACTCCTGGGATCAGCGGGCAGCGTGACTCGCACCAGCGACCAGACTAACATCGCCAGATTCTGGAACGGTTCACAGGATGCCGTGACAACGTGGAACAAAACTGCGCAAAACTTTTCCGCAGGCCTGACCTTGAATCAAAGCGCAAAGGTTTTCGCGGCGCTCGACGTCTCGCTCGCCGATGCAGGAATCGCCTCGATGGATGCGAAATACACCTACGCGTCATGGCGCCCGGTCTCCGCCATCCGCGACGAAGCCACACGTGATGGAGGAGGTGTGGCACTAAATGATAATCCATTGATTACAGGTGATGCCACCTGGCAGGCACTGATCACGACGCCGGCGTCCCCGGAATATGTCAGCCACACCAACTCCATGAGCGGCGCGGCGGCGGCCACTCTGGCCAGTCTTTTGGGAAACAATCACATTTTCTCCGTCACCAGCGACACCAATGGAGACGGTGTGGCAGACCTGACCCGAAACTACACGAGCTTCAGCAACATGTCCTCCGAGGCATTGCTGAGCGGAGTATATGCCGGAATCAATTTCAAAACATCCAATGAAGATGGCAATGCGCTCGGAGCCGTCGTCGGGCAATTTGTCACCAACAATTACTTCACGCCGGTGCCGGAGCCATCCAGCGCCTTTTATGTGCTGGTCGTGGGATTGTTCCTCATCATGAAAAGACGGAACCGGTTGGGCGCTTGAAGCAGTTCCGCGCCTCACGCGTGACGTTTCGCGATGATCTCCGTAATCTGCCGGGCGATGTCCTGGAAGGCTTTGCTCGCCGGAAGCTTGGCCGCATCTTCCAATGCGATCGGCCTGCCCTCGTCGCCGCTCTCCCGGACCTGAATCTCCAACGGAATGTGGCCGAGCAACGGCACGCCAATTCGCTTAGCTTCGCGTTCGCCACCACCCTTGCCAAAGATGTGATAAACATTCCCGTCATTCGGGCAGACGAAGTGGCTCATGTTTTCGATGATGCCCAAGATCGGCACGTTGACCTTGCCGAACATGGCGACCGCCTTGCGCGCATCAATCAAAGCCACCTCCTGCGGCGTGGTCACGATGACCGCCCCGGCGAGCGCAACCGTCTGCACAACCGTGAGCTGGATGTCGCCGGTGCCGGGTGGAAGATCGAGCACGAGATAATCAAGATCATCCCACGCGCACTGTCGGAGAAACTGCTGGGTGTAGCGCGTAGCCATGGGGCCGCGAACGATGACGGGCGAATCATCATCCAGCAGCAAGCCCATGCTCATCAGTTGGAGACCGTGCTTGCTCACCGGGATGATCTGGTTGTCATCAGTTGCGTTTGGGCGTTCATCAATGCCGAACATGTGTGCAATGCTGGGTCCATATAAATCACAATCGCACAAACCGGTGCGCGCACCAGATTTCGCCAACGCGATGGCGAGGTTCGCGGACACGGTGGACTTACCCACGCCGCCCTTTCCAGATGCCACGGCGATAACGTGCTTCACGCCCGGGATGCTGGAAGTGATGGTGGCCGGGCCTTGTTGGGCCGCGTTCGGCGGGTCCTTGATGTCGAAATTCAGCTTGATGCCGCCGATACCGGGCACGGTTTGCAGGGCCGCGTAAGCTTGTTCGTGAACGCGCCGGGGAATGCCCGGATCACGGGTGGCGAGCGAGATGTCCACGATAACTTCCTTCCCCTCGATGCGGATGGCCTTGATCAGGCCGAAGGAAACGATGTCCCGTGAGAACCCAGGATATTTTACCGTGGCTAGAGCGGCGCGGATTTGATCTTCGGTAGGCATGATGACCCTTACGCCGATTTTCTGAGATGCGAAGGCAAAACACCCATCGCCTCGCGATATTTCGCCACGGTGCGGCGCGCGACCTTGATGCCGCGTTCCTTGAGAAGTTTGACAAGCTGCTCGTCGGAGAAGGGTTTCTGCGGAGGCTCAGTCTTGAAGATTTCCGACATGGAATTTTTCACCGCAGTGTTGCTCACGTCCTCGCCGGCATCGTTGCGCACCCCGCTGGTGAAAAAGTATTTCAACTCAAAAACGCCGTGCGGTGTCTGGATGTATTTCCCCGCGATGGCGCGGCTTACCGTGGTTTCATGCACGCCGACGATTTCGGCCACTGTGGCCATGTTCAGCGGTTTGAGATGGCTGGGGCCTTTGTCGAAAAACTCCCGGTGATGCTTCAGAATCTCGGCCGCGATTTTTTGGATCGTCTGCTGTCGCTGGGCCACGCTGCGGATGAGAAATTTGGCGCCCCGGATCTTGTCGCGAATGTAGCTCCGCGCGTCGTCCGCAGTGCCGGGTCGGGCGAGGAGGTCCTTGTAAGCATTGCTGATGCGGAGCTGCGGCAGATCGCTCTGGTTCATGACCGCGACATATCCCCCGCTCCCCCGTTCCACGAAAATGTCAGGCGTGACGTAGTGATTGTTCATCGGCGCATAACCTTGCGTCGGACGCGGATCCAGGGAGGCGATCTGCTCAACGGCGCGGCTGATTTGTTCCGGGGGCGCGGCCAGCTTGCGCGCCAGCACGGTGTATCTTTTGTGCGCGAGATCATCAAGGTGATGCTCGACGATGCGGTAAGCCAGGCTGTTTTTGCGACCGCGACGTTCCAGTTGCAACATCAGGCACTCGCCCAGATTCTCCGCGCCCACGCCCGCCGGCTCGAAGCCCTGCACGATGGCCTTGGACTTTTGCAACTCCTCAATGGGCAGTCCGTGCCGCATGCTCAGTTCCTCCAGCTTCGTGTGCAAAAAGCCGTCATCATTAATGTTGCCGATGATGAACTCGCAGCTCTCGCGAGTTTTAGGGTCGCGCAAGTCCAGCAGATTGAGCTGGGTCAGCAGATGCTCCTGCAAGGTGGTCTGCGCCGTGATGGAATCCATCAGGAAGCGGCGGCGCTCGTCGTCGTCCGAGGTGCGCGGCGCGGTCTGGGCGCGGGTCTGCGCATAGTATTCGCGCCATTCCTCATCGAGTTGAGAGAGCACAGCTATGTCGTCATCCGGATCCTCGGCCTTGGTGTCTTCCAGCGAAACCTCGGGTGCCTCCACCTCGAGAACCGGATTCACCGTCATCTCCTGCTGGATGATCTGTCGCAATTCCATCGCCGGTGCCTGCAGAATCTGCAAACTCTGCTGCATCTGCGGGCCAATGACCTGCTTGAGCGATTGTTGCTGGAAAAGTCCGGTGCCTGCCATGTGAAACGGTGTGAGCCGCACTCAAAAACACAGGCTGCACATGATAGCAAGCAAATTCCGTGCCAAGTTTTACCTGGTAGGGCACACGTCTCACCCGCCAATGGGGCATGATGCCTCTTGCATCCTGGAATCAACGCACCGTCCTGCCTGCTGGCTGTGTTCCAGCGCAGTCGAGCACCACGAGCACCCGCTGGCCATCAATATCCATTTTTCCCACCAGCAAATCCGTCAAGTAAACCCGG
>JAYVZW010000215.1:0-5852 GCA_043783015.1 Verrucomicrobiota bacterium | reverse complement strand
GCACCTCATCGCGACTCAGCACCACGGGCAACTGCTGACGATCTTTTGTTTTGATATGATCGAACACGCGCCAGTCGCGCACACCGAGCATCTCGATGAAGAAGCAGCTCAACGCCGCGCGCGCCTGGCGCAGCGACTTGGGCGCATAAGAACGCACGCGCACCAGATGTAGAAAGTAATCGCGCACCCGTTCTTCCGGGAGCGCGGCCGGATCATCATCGGCCCACTGGGCCAGCAGGCGGATCATGCACACATAAGCCTCCACCGAGCGTGGAGCCAGCCCCTTGAGCTGCACATGCCCGAGGAAGCGGGCTACCGAAGGATACGAGATGGAAGCTCCCGAAGAAGAAGCGACCCGGACAGAAGAAACACTTGATGTTTTTTCATAGGACTGCCATCATCTCAGAGTTCACCCAGTGAAAGCAAGCCCGCCGAACGCGATCTTCCACAGCATGCAAGCCGCCACAAAATCACCCATCACATCGAACAACACGAAGCGATTGAGCGCAGCGAACTCGTTCAACCATGCGGTGTAACGAACTGCTCCGCGCACCTTACATATAGCCAACGCCTGCACCATTTGCTACAACCGCTTCAGCTCGACGATCTCCAGCGCGGTGATTTTCCATGAGGCCGGCTGGCCCGGGCTGGTTGCACTTGATGGACGGTCCGGTTCCACGGTGACTTTGGCCGTGTAGCGATTGACCCGCGTGTGCTGATGACCCCAGTGCCCCACGGTGCCGAATGCCGTCCATTGGGCGTCGGCGATGAATCCCATGCGCTTCTTGAGTTGTTTTAAGGCGTCCACATGCAGTTCGAGTTCGGACACATGGATCCGCGTTGCTGATTGCTCATCTATTGAGAGGGAGTTTGCCGTCTGCAAATAAACCGTCTCCAACATGCCGCCATGAATGCTGCGGGCGAGAACATCATATATTCCCGATTCCGTGCGCTGATCAAAGGCCCGGTAAATGTTCCGCATGAGCGAGCTCAATATTTTAGTGGCCTGATCGGGTGAGACAGAAATCTGCGGTGACCAGGGATTGGCTACTTTGACAGTAAACATCGGCCACAACACCACCGCGCCCAGCACCAGGCCCGCCCAGCGCATGAGTTTGCGGGCTGTCATCATCCGGGAGCGTCGCGTTCTGAATCCGATGTAGAACAGACTGGCCACCACCCAGACAATCGTGGCCACTGGAATCTTGATGAATTCATGCCCGCCACTTGGGACCGGCGGCACCGGAACCAGCGGGTTGCGCAGACTCACCCGCCCTCGATTGATCCAGATGCTTGACGGGCATTGGGCGATCAAGTTGAAATCCTCACTCTGCGACCCCATGATGACAGACACGGGAAGCGAGATCAACGGTGTGACAAATCCATTCCAGCGCATTTCAATCTGCTGGGGAATCTCCGACAAATCATATTCCCAGACCAGTCCGATCATGGCATCGGGAAGAGACACGGATTCATCCCGTCCCATAGCATTTGTGCGACCGGGCGATCCTTTGACGACTGACACACTAACCAGTTTGTTCTTTTCTGGGACGTTGTTATCGATCTTCAACGAAAGCCATTCCGCGGCTTTCACTCCCGACTTTTCTTTGAGTATTTTCTGTTGCCCCGGCGACAAGGTCTCCATCGGCTGCTCTCCGAGAATCGACAGCATGTCCGCCGCCCTGATGAGACACTCGAACCGCGCTGCATAAGGGTCGATATATAGATAGGCACGCGCCGGAGTGATGACTTGCTGGGCTGCCGCAGACACAACGCAGATCATGAAAACAGCCAGCCATGCAGCTTTGATGACGTGGCGCATGAACAGATGAATCATGGGAGTCGTGAGCAAAAAGAAAGGCCGGTCATCCGGCTGTCAGAGCACCCATGGCTTGCGCGCCTCGCGCTTCAAAAGCGCATTGGCATCCGCGTCATCCGCGAACTGCTCGGTTTGCGGATTCCATTTCAATTTCTCGCGCCCCAAGCGCAAACCGATGTTGCCGAGGTGCGCAATGCTGATGGAGCGGTGCGCGGTTTCGATGGGAGCAATGGTGGGCAGGCCGTTGAAGACGCAGTCGAGGAAGTTGTCAGTATGATCCTTGCTCACGTAAAGATGGACTTCGCCGGATTCGATCTTCTGGCGCAGGATGGCCGGATCGCTGGCTTGAATTTCTCCGCGATTCACCCAGATCCATTTGCCATTCTCTCCCTCAAAGAAAACCCCGGTGTGTTCCGGTTTGCCCTGGTCATTTTTCTTGCCCACCAGCTCCGGCATCAATTCATGCGTTTCATCCGCGATCACATACGTCACGCCATTCGCGAACGTGCATTCAAAATGGAACGCGGTGGCTGTATTATAAACATCGGTCTTCGCTGGCATCGTGCCCTTGATGCTCGTGATCTCCACCGGGCCGGTGCTCTCGTGATCCATGCCCCATTGCGCGATATCGATGTGATGCGCGCCCCAGTCCGTGACCATGCCCCCGCTGAAATTATAATTGTGTCTCCAGCTCAGAGGCAGCAGCGCCGGACGATATTCCATCTCCGCAGCAGGCCCGAGCCACATCTGGTAATCGAAGTCCTTCGGCACCGGCGCAGAATCCGTCTGCGCGGCAAGCCCGCTCCAGTCATGGTGACCGCCGGGCAATCCAATGCGCACGCGCTTCACTTTGCCGATGCGCCCATTGCGCACCATCTCGCACGCCAGACGGAAATACTGGTCGCTCCGCTGCTGGCTGCCCGTCTGCCACGTCACGCCCGCCTTCGTCACCTCCTCCACCATGCGGCGGCCCTCCGCGATGTTATGCGAGAGCGGTTTCTGACCGTAAATGTGCAGGCCCTTGCGCGCCGCACTGATGGCCATGTAAGCGTGCCAGTGATCCGGGGTGCAGATTTCAATGGCGTTCAGATCCTCCTTCTCCAGCATCTCGCGGAAGTCGGCATATGCCGTGCAAACCTTGGCCGCCTTGGGCGAGAACCCGCTGTAATGTTTGTCGATGAACGCCCGCCCCACTTCGCGACCACCCATCATCTCGCCTTGATACCCGTAGTGAGCGAAAGCCTTCATCGGATCGGCCACCGCCACCACCTGGCACTTGGCGTTGCCCAGAAAATTCGGCGTCCAGTGCGTGGCGATCGTGCCCCAGCCAATGATCCCCACCGTGATGCGCTCCGATGGCGCAGGCCGCCCGCCGCGTCCGATGGCCGTGGCCGGGATGATGGTCGGGAAGCCGAGCGCGGCAACACTTTGCATGATGAACCGGCGGCGGGAAGAGCGGGGAATGTTCATAGGGATGTGAATACCGCCAGACTCGCATAGGGAGCGCGGGCGCAAAAGGAAAATGTCAGTTTCCTCGTTCGGAGAGGAGCGCGGATATTCGCTTCGCGGCTTCGCAACTTGTCCGCTTCATTTGCATTGGCGGCGAAGCCGCGAACGAAAAAAGCTGAGCCACCGCCGACTCGCGGCGTGACCGCGATCATGATTGAAACTGGAATTACATTCGCCGGAGGAACGGACATTCCTAAACTAAAGGCAGCCCCAGCGGTTGGCTCCAGCGACTGGTTCTGCCACTGTGGTCGAAATATTATGGCAAGATTCTACTTCCCGAATTTGATTCGGGCAATGGCTCGTCTGGCCTCGACCATCTCCTCGTAGGACTTCACATCAACAGAGAAAAAGTCAACGCCCAAAATCATTAGTGTCAGCGTTCGCGTCGTCTGGGCAGGGTGCTTGATTGTAATGAAGAAACACTCCATTCCACCAAGTTTCGTCTCCTCGTAGTAGGCGACCGAAGCCAGGTCTGAAGGCTTTGTATCCTTGAGTTTCTTGGGTCTCCCTGCCATGGGCCCAAGATCATATCGAATCGTCAATTTAGGATTCTGAATATGGATCGCGCCAGGGTCGGAATCTTCACCTTGAAATGCCACATGCGAGCAGCCGGTCGGAAGAGTGAGACGAAGGGGGCTAGCGGCGACAGTCGTGTCAGCATGAACAAACGAGGAACATTTTACCCATCGGATTTACTAATATAAAGTATTTGATATGAGCATAATATATTAAGAAGATAATCGTGGTTTTTATTTGGCTCCGTTGGCATCAACTCTAAGCTAAAACTCAAATGCGCATTTTCCCCCTAGTCATTGCATATCTTGTCCTCTTGGAACAAGCGAATGCCTACGACATTCTAAGGAGACGATTTACTGATGCTACAATCGCCGCAGTTCGTGAGGCGAAGGATTGCATAATCCTCACATGGAACCAGCGGGAGCAGCCTCCGCCAACGGGATACGACAAAGCAAAAGAGAAGGAAATTATTGACGATGTTCTGCGCTGGCTTGAGGAGCACAGCAAAACCGGCAAACCATTATCAGAAGCCTCGATTAATGCTTTCATTCAACTGTTCTTGAATCCAGAAAATCATTACCAAGGTGGGTTTAATTTTGGAGAGCCTAATATTTTAGCTGTTAAATTTAAATCAAACGGCAAGATTGGTTATATTCTATTGAGTGATCGGACAGGCACCATATTTTGGGATGATCGCAGCCAATGCTCAGCGCTGACCAAAGAGGGAGAAAAGGCGTTGCGACAATGGATCAAAGAAAATGGCTGATGATAAATTCATATCAAACACTTTCTTCAACTCCTCGGTCTACGAGAGGAGCGATCCCTGTGCGAAAGGCTCAGTAAATCGCGCAAACTGGCAAGGAGAGCTTGCGGGCGTCTTCAGGTCAAACACGTCTTCCGCCCCAGAGGGCATGTGCTCAGTGATGGCTGCTGATGGCATGGCAACTGGCGCTATTGGTTAGCTGACACGACAGATGCCATACGAGCCGTTGCCTGCATCCGTTTTGTTCAAGATTCCGCGTGCAGGCGTGCGCAGGTCGCATTGCCAAACAATCGATAACGCTCACGTTGTGAAGTAGTGAACAAAAACCCGCCACTTATCTTTGTCGATATAGAGAAAGACCCTTCCATTTCCGGGCGGTTGGTCCTTAAAGGGTCCTTCGTATCGTTTGCCTTTGGGTGAAGAGTCGATGTCCCAGTATCCCTTACTCATTTTATTTTTATATGGCGGTGGTGGAACTGGAGGAAATGGCATCGCTTCCACCGCGACCGGCTTAAGCCGAGGATCAGGCAGGCTGGGCCAATCATCAAGATCATCAAGTTGCTTGCCGATGAACTCCATGACCCATGCTTCGACCCCCTGTCTCTCTGCCGAAAACGCGATTCAACGGGCCACATCTTGAAAGCCGGTGTCATAGAAAACAATACGCCTGGCATCCTTGGGGAGGTGAGTTCTTGCGCGAGCGTCAGCATCAAAGATTGGCGGTCGTGGCATCCATGGCTTCAAAGCGAAATGATAGAATGCTGCGCCCAGGATTCCGATTCCAAGCAGCGCGACCAGGCTAAAACACAGTGCGCGTCTCATAGGCTAACTTGTTGATCAGAAACCAAACTGTTTGTTTGTCAACGCCCTTAAGACGACACTTTTGTTGGTTTATAACGGACTTTATGGTGCTGAGTGATGCTTTGCGCCCTCATTAGTTTGATAGCCAGCAAAATGAATGCTTTGCGCGCTTATTTGCACGTGAATTCACCTGTCGCTATCAACATGATACTCACATCCCTGCGGTGCATTGAAGCGGAGGCAAGGGGAAAAGGCAAGTGATGGTGTGACGAACGGACATATCAGAGCATTATTAGCCGTGGCGCTTTCATCAGTCGTTGGCGCGACGCAAATCTTCACCTAAATCGTGCCCCGTAATTGTGTGGTAAATTTCAGCCACGCCATTCCGGGTGCCTTCGTTTTGTGCGTGCTGGAATGCAGCAATCAGCCGCTGGTGTCCAAAGA
>JAYVZW010000214.1:0-5870 GCA_043783015.1 Verrucomicrobiota bacterium | reverse complement strand
TGTAGCCGTCGAGCCAGATGTATTCCAGTTTGTATTTGGCCATGGATATTAAGTTGTGGGTGTTAGGGTTTGCAGTGCGTTTGCCTCACGTGTCGCGACCATAAATGGACGTTTTCAGCGAGGCAGCGCATTGCTAAAGCAGGGGATATGCCATTTGTAAAAAGAAAATGAAAGACTTTTCCGGGATCACTCTTCCGTTGGAGGAGGTGAGAAAAATATTTCGCAATTCGCCTGATGGTTCACATTACGGCAAGCATCAAAAAACAATTCCCCCATGCAATCCGCCAAAGACACCGCCCGCGCCCTGGTCCGAGTCGGCTTTGACGGCAGGGTTCACAAGACCTTTCGCGGTCCCAAGGCCCAGGAGCGTTTTGACACCGAGGTTCACGTTCTCCGGCAGCTGGAAAAACGCGAATGCCCCTTTGTTCCGCGTTTGCTGGAAGCCGACCCGACAGAACTCACCATCATCACCAGCAATTGCGGCGCTCGCGTCGAGCGGATGGGGGATGAGCGCATTGCGGAAATCTTTGCCGAGCTGGAAAAATATGGGGTGCGCCATGAAGACCGCTTTTTGCGGAACATCACTTACCGCGCTTCCGATGGGCGCTTCTGCGTGATTGACTTTGAGTTCGCCACGCTGCTGGATCATCAGGAAGAAGCGACTCCCAGTGAATAACAGACTTTCCGCGTGATGCCCCCCAGCAATGAGCCAGTTCCACTCCAGACCGTCCGCTGGTCAGGCATGACTCATCGCGGCCATGTGCGTCCGAACAATGAGGACAGCTTTCTCGCGTTAACCTTCGACGCCATTGAAGTGCGGTATCTGGGCAAGACCGGTGAAGCATCACTTGCCGGCTCGGATTTTGTTTTTGCCGTCAGCGATGGCATGGGCGGCGCGCATTCGGGGGAGTTCGCCAGCCGCATCGCCGTGGAAAAGATCACCCGCATCATGCCGCGCAGTTTTAAACTGTCCGCACAACGAATCGATGCTGGGTTCAGCGATTTCCTGGCCGAGCTTATCCACGCCATTCATGCGGAGATGATGCGGCTGGGCCAGTCATATGAAGAATGTGCGGGCATGGGAGCCACGCTGAGCCTCTGCTGGTTCCGTCCCGGATGGATGTATTTTGCCCACATTGGCGACAGCCGGATTTACTATCTTTCCCAAGGCGGTGGTCTCACCCAGATCACTCACGATCACACTCACGTCGGCTGGCTCCGGAGGCAGGGCAAGCTCAACGAACGCGAAGCCCGCAACCATCCGCGCCGCAGCGGACTTTCCCAATCTCTCGGCGCCGGAAATCAATTTCTCGATCCCCAATTCGGCACAGTCGGACTGCTGCCCGGCGACCGCTTTCTGCTCTGCACCGACGGGCTGACTGACGGTCTCTGGGATCGTAACCTCGAAGAACTCCTGAGCGAACCGCAAACAGACGCGGAACGGCTCGTTAAAGCAGCGCTGGAAAACTCCGGCAGGGACAACAGCACCGCGCTGGTCGTGGACGTGGCCTGATGGCTGCCCGGTCACTTTTTATTTTTTTGCGGGCGCTTGCGTCTTGAGCTTGAGGAAGGCCTCGGCGTATCGCTTGCCGAAAATCCGCAGGGAAGGGGAATCAAAGTGCGTTTTGTCGCCTTTATCCGTGAGGTCCTCCGATGTCGCAAGTGCACAAAGCGGCACGCGCCGGATGACTTCCGGCAGCGAGGCATTAAACGCTTTGCCCGGAGGTTTGAATTGTCCCAACTCACCCATGATCACGGGCACATTTTCCGCCTGAAGGTCTTTGCGCAACTGCCCGATCATCGCTGCGAAGCGTTCACCATAAGTCGCCACTTTGCCGCTCTCGCAATCGGATTCGCCCTGATGCCAGAGAATTCCCGCCAATGTGCCGTGCTTCATCGCTTCACGCGCGCGGGTCATGGCATTGTTGTAGAGACTTCCCCCGGCCTTCCATTGATCGAGGCTGGTGCCGCCAACAGCGCAGGGGATCAGTCCTACTTTGATTTTGGAATTGGCTGCCACCATCTGCCGGGCGAACTCCGAGCATAAGCCCACGCCTGCCACAGGCTTGTCAAAATGCACGGGGTCTTTGGCCGGCACCCATTGTTGCTCTTTGGTGAGCATGAAAATGCGCGGGTCAGTTGCCTTGTCCGATGGTTCCACCGCACCGCGGCCCGCCATGTTGGACTGGCCGATTAGCAGGAAGAGTTGCATGTTCCCGGGAGCGGTCTCGGCGAACACGTTGTTCGCGAAGGACACGATGACAACGAAGATGAGCCAATGACGGAATTTCATGAGATCAGTTTTATCGGATGGATTGAGATGCTAAGACAATACCATGCCGTATTGCTAGAATGAACCATCCCCCGTCCGCAACAGGGCCACGAGAGATTCCGACTGGCAGACGATCTTCTTCAATCTCTGGCAGGTGGTGTTCCACCAGAGAGGATTGTTCATCCCAGGCTCTTGCAGCAGAGTCTCGCAGGCCGCTGCCGCTGCAACAAAAAGCGGGATGGATTGCTCCACATCCGTGACCAGATGCGACCAGCAATCAGACTGCAGTGTTTCCAGTTGGAACATGGTCTGCCGAAGCTGGGCCGCGAGATCGACGATGGAAGCAAACAAATCCATGAAAGCATCATCGTGCCGCCGTAGCACTGGCGGATTGATGAGAAATGCTTCCAGAGCGCGAAGTTCGGCGGCAAGTTCGATTGCTGCCATCTTCGCGGAAACGGCCGGAGATGTGCCTTCGAGACCGCTCATTTCATGACGGCCATCCAGCGGTGGCAGCATGTCAGCTTGCCCGGCAAAGGGATCCTTCACCGGAGTGAACGGCGCAAAGGGATCATTCATGGTCGGCGCACGGAAAGCATCGTCCGCACTTGGGCGGCGCGGGTGGTTGAAGAGGAAACTTTTCCGCAGCTTGCGATTGCGCTTGATCTGCGCGTGCTCGATTTCGCGCGGCAATTGCCAGACCGGCGCGGAGACTCGCAGGGACCAATGCCAGGACTGAATCAGCACCCGCTGGTTTTGCATATTGAACCACTCGAAAAAAATCAAATTCTTCAAACCCGTAGCCGAAAAATTTCTCGGTCGCGTCCTCCGTGGTGTCCGAAGAATGCGGCGCGACGCAGTCATCTCTCCGGAATTGCCCGTTTGCGAACTGGCCAGCAACAGCTGGTCGGGAATGGCCTCCGGCACGGGATTGCTGAAATCAATCCGGCATCCCGCGATGTCGCGCAGGAAATTGCCGTCAAATTGCAAGGTTAGCGGCTGGGTGCGTCCTGCCAGATGCAGGCTACCGGTGATCAGGCCGGGAATCTCGTTGGAAATGTGTCCGTGAACCACGGCGCTGCTGAGATGGATGGTCATGCGTGCGGTTGAAAAGATAAAGCGGCATGGAGAAATGCTCAAGACATTTGCGACGGTTTGCTGTTGATTGCTGCGCTTGAACGATTGCAAACAATGGCAAACCACTGCAAACAATGGCAAAACATTGCAATGCCCCTGCCAATCTCACTTTCCATCATCGCCCAAAATGAGGAGGCGAATCTGGCGCGCTGCCTGCAAAGCGCCACTGGACTCGCGGAGGAGATCATCGTGGTGGACTCGGGATCGAAGGATCGGACGCGCGAGATCGCGGAAAGCTTCGGGGCCGAGGTTACGCATCAGGACTGGCTGGGGCATCGCGACCAAAAGAACGTCGCGCTCAAGCTTTGCACCAGGCCTTGGGTGCTGGCGCTCGATTGCGACGAGGAACTGTCGCCTGAATTGCGCGAGAGCATTGAGAAGTTTTTTCGCGATGGATTAAGTGAGAAATTTTCCGGTGCAGAGTTTAATCGCAAAGTCTGGTTCCTTGGTCGCTGGATTACGCACGGGGATTGGTATCCTGATCGCAAGCTGCGCCTGTTTCGTCGTGAACTGGCCCGCTGGGGCGGAAGCCCGGAGCATGATTACATTGAAATGGAATGCCCGATCACGCGGCTCAATGGCGATCTGCATCACTTTTCATTTCCCACGACCAATCGCTACATCGAGAAGATCAATGTCTATGCCGATGTCTTTCTCCAACGCCAAAAAGCGGAAGGCGCGCGCTGGTCCTTATTCACGAACATCGCCCGGCCCATCTGGCGCTTCTTCCGCGCTTACATTTTGCGGCGCGGATTTCTCGACGGTTTTCCCGGCCTTTGGATCGCCATCGCCACCGCGTTCTCCGCCTTCGTGCGTTACAGCAGAAAATTTGAAGATGCACAAAATGACAGAGTAGCAAAAGACAGCTTCAAAACTGAAAACTGAAAACTTCACGGATGCGCCTCGGCTTAATCTATCATCAATTCATCCCGCGTGGCGGGCTGGAAGGTTATCTCATGGAGTTCACTACGCGATTGTGCGCGGCGGGGCATGAAGTTCACATCGTGGCTGCGGAGGCCTCTGATGCCTTGGTAAAAGGCGTCGGCGCTACACTCCACCGAGTGCCGTTGGTCAAAGGATCATCCATGCTGCGACTGTGGCAGTTCAACCGCGTGGCAGGCCGCTTGGCGGGCGAACTCCCGGTGGATGTGACGGTTGGTTTTGGGAGAACTACGACGCATGATCTGCATCGCGCTGGGGGCGGTTGCCATCGCGTATATTCCGAATTGCTGCCTCCGTGGAAACGCTGGCATCCGAAGAACTTGCTGGAACTTCAGTTGGAAAAAGAACTCTACACAGCGGGGCGCACCAAGCTTTTCGTCGTGAACTCCGCGCAGGTGGCGAAGCAATTGCACGCAGCCTATGGCACGGACGAAGGTTCCTTTCGCGTCATTCACACGGCGGTGGATACCACACGGTTTAAGCCGCTGGAGGATCGCGCCACCGTGCGCGCCAAGGTTTGCGCCCAACTCAAGACTGATCCCGCGCGCCCGGCTTTCCTTTTTGTTTCGCTGAGCCATCGGCGCAAGGGGCTTGATGTGCTGCTGGACACCTGGAGCGAAGTGGATGCGGATTTGTGGATCGTCGGGCAGAACCTTGATCTCTCCCAGCGCCTCAAAATTAAACGTCATAACCTGCTTTCCAAAGTGCGCATCATCGGCGCGCAATCGCAAGTTCACGCGCTCTACGCATCCGCAGACTGGTTCATTCACCCCACGCTTTATGATGCCTGCGCCAATACCGTGCTCCAGAGCATGGCCTGTGGCCTGCCCGGTTTGATATCGGTGAATGACGGTGCCATCGACCTAGTGCGCGAAGGCGAGAACGGCTGGCTCCTGTCCCATCCGCGCGATCCCGTGGCGGTGCTGACGGTGGTTCGGAACGCGCTGGCCACGAGCGAGGAAAAAAGAAGCGCGATGGGGATTGCCGCACGGAACACCATGCTGCCGCTAACTTGGGAGGCGCATTTGGCCAAATGGCAGGATGTCATTGTAGAATTGAAATCGTGACCGCAAATTCAATGTGACAATCTTGTCACAAACAGCAGCTTGATTCAGCAGGGCTTTGGTTTGTCCTGTGCTTCATATTTATGTTTTGATATTTCTTAGCTTTTCCTAGCCTACGGCTATGCAGTAAGAGAAAATTCAGAATAGAATTGCAATACTGAATGATATGGATAGAAATTCAACCATGAGGAAATCAGACGCCATCCCAAAGACCGTTTGCCTTCTACTTATCTTTGGTGGCATTTGCCAGGCAGCATCGCCGGATGCCGGAAAGTCGGCAACAACCCCTGATTTCTCCAAGCTTCCTCATCTTTCGCCTCAGATGGAGACCTGGTTTAGAAATCAGGTCGGCCCCGTTTGGAAGTTCGATCCCAAAGGGCCTGTGGTGCGTTTGCTGGCCAAGGTTTTTCAGGACGGTGCGCCGGGCGACAGAAAAGCAAAATGGATTGACAACC
>JAYVZW010000213.1:0-5879 GCA_043783015.1 Verrucomicrobiota bacterium | reverse complement strand
AGAAATCCCCCCTTGAAAAGGGCAATGTGAAGGCCATGCGAAGACCAAAGGTGATCCGCAATGCTCCGTCACCGGAGGAGTTTGAGAAAATTCTGGCTGAAATCCGTGCCCAGCGCTTCACGAACCATGCGGATGATACCGGTAACGTCGTGGAATTCATGGGGCGCGCAGGTGTCGGTCAGGCTGAGGCCAACGGATTGCGCTGGCAGGACATCGACTTCAACGGGGGGGCGCTGAAGCTCTTCAGGGTCAAAACAAAAACGGCCTATCAGATTCCAATTTTCCCTAAACTGCGCCCCTTGCTTGACGGTCTCCAGCTTGCAAATCCCGATGCAGCGCCCACTGATCGGGTTTTCAACGTCGACGGCCCCAAAAAGGGGTTGGCGGCGGCTTGTAAACGTCTCAAGCTTCCCAACTATTCCCCACGCTCGTTACGCCGGATGTTCATCATTGAGGCATTGAAGCGGCAGGTGCCCGTAAAAACGATCAGCAGATGGCAAGGGCACCAAGACGGTGGAGTTCTGATCTTGAAGACGTATTCGGAAACAATCGACCAAGGCGTAAACCAGGCAGCCGCCGATCTGCTTGCTTAAGATTGCGGACGATCAGGGAAATGAACCATCGCAGACAGCATTGACGAACCTGCTCAGCCTCGGTGGTTCGACAACCCCACCACGATTCAATGGCCGCAAAGTTGACATGTTGAGCCGTCGTGTGTTGGTCTGGCTGCATGGCAAAGAAGAAGAGTCCATCGGTTGATCCTGCAACACTTGCGACCCATCGAAAGTTTTATTACTTCATCTTCGGGGACTTGATTTTTCGGCCACATTTCGATCTGGCATGTCAATACAGAGAAGCACTGATAGCGGCCAAGGTTGGAAAGCGTGACAAATCGCAATCGGGTGCGCACGCTGATCCTGCGTCCCACATCGATGCATTGCAAAAAAAGATTAATCAGCTGGCATTAGCCGAGGGACCTGAATTTGTCGTGGAACTGGGATTTTTATTCTCGGAAATAAGCCTGAGAAAGAATAGTCCGGCATTTGCTGATTACATTCCCATTGTGCACGCCTATTTAATATTCTGTGCGGAGAAAAGACGCCCTCCCGCCTCTGAGGAACTCCGTGAATATGTGTGGTCGCTCGAAGCGTTTCCACGCGCGAAAAAGCATTTGGGGACCGATGATAGAAAGGCGCTTATCAGAAAACTCCGTAAAGTGTGGAAATCTGGATCCGATGAACTGGGCGAAATAAAGGAACGAACAGGATTCGAAAGGGCCGTAGGAACGATGGATTTATACTTGCTAGACGGCAAACTCGTAAACCAATACTTCAGCCGCTATGAACAGCTTCAAACCGAACTTGGGCGAAACCCGACGAAAAAGGAATACTTTTATGAAATCTTAAAAATTGCTCCGGTAAGGTTCAAGGACCTGAAAACCACTGACTTTCATCAGTTCACCGCCTATCTGAATTGCCCAAGCATATATCATCCCTTCATCAAGCACGCCCCGAATCGCAATGTCATAAAAATGGTTGTGGATGAAACAAGGGAGAAAGCTGGACAACAAATGGCGACATTGGTGCAGAATGCCTATGACAGCATTTTATGCTTTGGTCAGGCGATGGCGAAGCAAGAGACGCGAATAATGAAGATGGGGGGCCACACGATCCAAAGTTTAATTTTTTTGGCGAAGAATACAGTCGAATTGCCCAAAAGCTCAATCGTCCGCCCAGACTGGAAGATTTGCTGATCGGCTGTGATTTAATACGCCTTTTTGCTGTAGGACGTGAACTTGGCATAAACGGAGGGATGGCCATTTTGTTAAAAATGAAGCTCGCGCTTGCCAGTGAGCAATTCTCCGGGCCAGTCACCACATCGTTTTTTGCTTCCAAAATTCCGCAAATCGCATTCCTGGTCAAAATGTATGAAGGCGCTTGGCGCTTGCGCTGGCCTGGACAGATTTTTAGAGAGCTTTCAACAGCATGAGAAACGCATGGCTGGAGTTAAAATAATAAGACCACATCACTTGGTAAAGGTTGGGCAATGAAGTCGTGGTGTCCGGCTTCCCGCCGCGTTACCAACAACATCAGGTGAGAATCGGCGAGAGTCCGAGCAGGGCTTAGCAGGATTATCCCGGTCGGGCAGCTACTTTTGCAGGGGCTTCGGACTTGCTCCCGCTAAAAATTCGAATGCGCAAATCTGGGGCGCATTTTGCGCGTTGATCGCCTTTTTTTCCCGGTGACTTTGCTCATATGATAAGAAATCATCTAACCCCACCGGGCTCGTCTTCCAGGCGCGCATACAAGCTACAAGAAGCCGCTGAAATCCTCGGAATCAGCGGATCATCTCTCCGTCGTCTTATAAAGCGCGGCGAAATTCGTCCATGTCGTTCCCTTCGTCACATCATCATCGCCAGCGAGGAAATCGACCGCTTCTTGGGCATCTAAAAAAAGCTGAGCCACCAGTGGTGACACTCCAGTGGCCCATTAAAACTCCAAACAAACACCATTATGATTGAAATAGATATCAATAAAAATTCATCGAATTACGAAGATTCGCAAGGTCATCCTGCCTGAAGTGATCTGATCCAGAACGGCCATGACCTAGGGCTTTGCATCCTTCCCTCGTGGAGCAAGAAAAGCCCCTGCCTTCCAGAATATCAATACCATTGGGCGGAATTTAAGTCCCGATTTCCAACTGCCGATGAAATCCAGCGATGGCGCTCCCGTCAGGCGACCATTTGTGGCGTCGTTTGCGGCAGCATATCCGGTGGACTTCTGGCCCTCGACTTTGATGTCAGGGAGGTCTTCGATGCATGGAAGGTCTTCGAGAGCTTCAAGTCACGGCTTAAAGAGACTCGACCTGAACTTTGGCAGAAGCTTGTCATCGAGTCCACTCCGTCAGGCGGACACCATGCCTTTCTCCGTTGCGCCGACCCAGGCAAAAATGAAAAACTTGTCACGACGATTGGCACTGACGGGAAACCTCACCCGCTCGTCGAGACAAGAGCTGAGGCCGGTTTCTGCGTCTGCGCTCCATCGGAAGGCTATGTGCTTGTTCAGAATGAACTGGGTTTGATACCCACGCTGTGCGAGGATGAGCTTGCTGCGATCTACAAGGTAATCTTCGAAGTGTGCTGCGAGTTTGATTATGACTGGGCTCCGGATCGCGACAAGATCGTGTCTTCGGACTCATTCACGACTTCTACTCCATCAGGGGCGCAATCGAACACGTCATCAGGAACATCCGCGACATCTACTGCAGCGGGGTCGCTATCGCCACTGGCAGATTACAATCAACGGGGGGATGTCGTCGGGTTGCTGAAAAAGCACGATTGGGATGAGGTAAGCAGAACCGCAAATGGTGTCGTTCAAGTTCGGCGACCGGGGAAATCAGAGAGCAATTCCGCCACGTTTAACTATAAGGGGTCACGGCGTTTGGGCGTCTTTTCCACATCCACAGATTTCACGCAGTTGCCAACCACCCACAGCGGAGCCGATGTTTTTGCAATTCTTGAATGCGGTGGGGACATTAAAGTTGCCGCAAAGAAACTGCGCGAACTGGGATACGGCGCTGCCAACGGTGTTATCTCCCAGAGCAATGGAACGCCTCCCTTGCTGCTGGGAAATAACACTCCTGCAATTACTGCCGACTACCCAGCGCCAAAAAGAATGTCATCGAAGCGGCGTAACATCAAAAATTTTGATCTCACGCTGGTGCCCGCACCCCTGCAGACCATTGTGAATGACATTGTCGAGACCATCAAATGCCCCATCGAGGTGCCCGCGGTAGCGATCATGGTTGAAGCATGCGCGATGGCAAAGAGGAGGTTTGTCATTCAGCCCAAAAAATTTGAGTCAGAGTGGAGGGAATACCCAAACATGTGGGGCATGATCATCGGTGGCCCTTCCACCGCAAGGACACCGGCCATTAATGCCGTGCTCAAGCCGATTCACAAAATGGAATCCGCCGCGATTCAGGAATTTGCAGCAGCTAAAGTTGATTTTGCTAAAAAAGTCCAGCTCGGTGGTGCAGTCGGCCCGCCTCCCACGCTCAAGCGATACATCTGCAACAACGCCACCGCACCAGCGCTGGCGGGAATTCTCATCGAGGACCCGTCGCTGCTGGTATTCCAAGATGAGCTCACCGGCTTACTGGAACAGGTCAGCCGCCCAGAAGGCGCAGACCTCCGAAGCTTGCTGCTAACCGGGTGGTCAGGCCAAAATTCCTATACCCTCGACAGGATCGGTCGTGGTGTGAGGGCTGTGCCGCCATATTCGCTTTCCGTCCTCGGAGGCATCCAGCCATCACGGTTTGACCAATACCTGATGAAACATGAGCAAACCAGAGCCAGCGGTGACGGCCTTTTGCAACGCTTCACCTTGCTGGTGGCCCCGGAACCATCTGAAGAGTGGGCCTACGTTGACACCGAATTCTCCAGGGAGGGAAAAAAGCAGATGTATAACGCCTCTGATTTTTTGGATCACGGGGAAATTCTGGCTCCAGCAGAGGAGAGCTGCATTCCATGCTTCAAATTTGATGAAGAGGCGCAGGGGGTGTTCATCGATTGGCTAACGAATCTTGAACGTGAAATTCGTGATCCCGATATTTCTGGCGTGATGAGTAGTCACTTGGGAAAATATAAAAAAGCGATCTGCAGCCTGTCAGCGGTCATTCAGCTCATCGAAAACAACGAGGCAAGTGCCATTGGCGTAGATGCTCTCAATAAGGCAGTCCGGTGGTTGGAAGTGATGAGGAGCCATGCGGAGCACATTTTCAGTGGAGCTCCTATTGTCGCTGATGAAGTGAAAACCGCCCAGCGTCTTTTTGCCAAGCTGGCGAATGGTGGCTATGCAGATGGCAAAGAGTTCGCTGTTCATGAAATTAGAACCAAGGGATGGACTGGATTTGGCGGCCAGGAAGCTATTCATCAGGCCTTAAGGCTACTTGAGGCGCATGACTGGGTGCAACTGAAGCAGTCCCCTTCCGGCGCAAAGGGCGGTCGACCCGCAACCCGTTATCATCTGAATCCTAGGGCAGTGAAATTGAAGTCTGATTTATTAGCATGACCTCTATCTTTTCAACGGTAATCCGGGTTTGCCTCGGGTTGATGGGGCTCTCGAACCTCGAATACCTCGCCTTGCTATTGCCAATGAATGTGAGGGTATTATTATAATAATAAAGATGATTTTAAGGTTTTCGTGGTTTTCAGGGCTGGATTGGAAATTACCCGACAGACCGCTTTTGGTGCCACACGCCCCCGCCAATTAAACCACGAAAACCTTGAAAACTACAACGCAACCAAATCAAAGGCACATTATGCGCAGCCCACCCCTCCTGTTCGCCAGAAATCCAGCCTCACCCGCGAAACGGTGAGGCTGGCTTTTTTCATTCACAGCCTCAAAGATGATGCTCATACGGTGCCCAAGCCCACTCCACCCGACATTATTGCGAATGTATACTTTGGAATGCCAAGGAATGCCGTCATGGTGGAAGCACATTCAAGCTGACTTGGCTGATCCATCCGTTTGATTCACCATGTTGCCTCGAAGCTGAAGATGGTCGCATGAAATAAAAGGTGCCCGTGGATGCGTTTATCAGTTCATGGTCACGCACTGCCAATTCAAGCCGCTGAACGAAAAACCTATTTCAACGACTAAGGATGGTTCATGCAGCTCTCTCAACTTAACCGCAACAAACTTGCCCTGGCCGTGGCGTTGAGCGCGGACTTGATCCAGATCATCTTCTTCCCGATATTTGCTCCAGGTGCCTTGTCTCCCGTTGATGACATTTTGGACATCGCTGTTGGGGCAGCATTATGGTCGCTATTGGGATGGCATTACGCATTCATTCCTGCCCTCATAGCCGAAGCCGTT
>JAYVZW010000212.1:0-5914 GCA_043783015.1 Verrucomicrobiota bacterium | reverse complement strand
GAATGCACGAGTCCGGCACTCGGAGCAGCGCCGACAGCAATTCTCTGCGGCACCTATGCGAACTCACAGCCGGAACTTTCAGCCCTACTGCACGAAAGCCAAATGCCCGCACTTTTTCTAATTTGTGGCTGTCTAAACGACAGCGGCAACCGCGCCCTTGTGACCGAGTTGTTTCACAGCCTTATTTAGCTGTTCAAATTCAATTGGCTTCTTGATGACTGTGACCGGACCGGTTGCAAGGATCTTGCTGAGGATTTCGCTATCGGGATAACCCGTGATAACAACAATCGGAAGGTCTGGATGGAGCGCCTTGAGTTGCATATAAACTTCGTCCCCAGGAATATCGGGCAGTTTGAGATCGAGGAAGACAAAGTCGAACTTCTGTTTCTTGGCCAGGCTGATGGCCTCTGCTCCTGAACCGACCACCAATCGCCCAAAGCCGGCTTTCTTGAGGAATTGCTTGAAGAGAGCCTGAAGAGCGGTGTCGTCATCCACCACGAGAACTGTCGGCTGACCCGCCTCATCATCTTTGCGGAGCACGTCCCGATCAAGCAGGCTCCGCTTGATGCGCCAGCGGCCCCCAATTTGAACTGCTGGAAGCTGACCCCGCTGCACGAGATAATAAACGGTCGGCAAAGGAATGCGGAGATATTCAGCGGTCTCTTTGACCGTCATGAGTTCGGGAGAAATTTCAGCCATGGGAATTAAGATTGAGGGTGTGTATGGATTAACAAGAATGAGTGTGATGAGTTAATAAAGCCTAATTGTCGTGGAAGCTATGTTTGTGAATTCTAAATTACCAGAAGAATATAAATTATGCAATGCATTTCTGCTAGGAATAGTAAGAATGATGAAAATAGTGAGGAGAAATTATCAAAATAGTGATTCAAACATGGTAATTTTGTGATATTCGCGAATTTAGCTGGGTTTAAACTTCATTTATAGCAGTTGGAATGCGTATGATCGCCTTTGACTGTTTATTATGATCTCCGAAATATTTTTAGTGCTGAACTTTCAGACATCTCACTATCCACTAATGTTGTAAAAAATATTACAAAATATGTAATGTTCCACTGAACAGCTTAGGGCATACCCGCCACTAGTGACAGTCGTCAACGACCTTCTCACGTATTAACGAATGCGCCACGGGTTGAAACGTGATTGCACATCAAATATCTGCCGGCAGCTCTTCTGCCTGCTCAGATTTTTTCACTGGCGATACATTCCGGTGAATCCAGACGCTCTGAACCAGGCCCATGAGAAACATGCAGACCACGAGGAAGGTTCCGCTGTAACTGATAAAGGGGAGCGGGATGCCAGTGATGGGCATCATGACGATGTTCATGCCCATGTTCTGAATCGAGTGCGCCGCCATCATGCCGACGACCCCGACGACAAACAGCCGCCCGATGTGGTCGCGCGCATAAAAGGCGATGAGGATGCATTGCAACAATAGCAGGGCTGTCGCGGCGATATGCAGCACCGCGCCCTGAAAGCCGAACTCCTCGACGATCACGGCGAAGATGAAGTCGTTAATGGATTCCGTCTTCGAGAAAAGGGAGCGATGAACGGAACGACGCTCCGGCACTTTTTCCGAGAGCGGCCCTTTGCCCTCGAAGCCAGCGGAGCCGACCGCGAGCAAAATGTTGTTGGCCATGTAGCCTTCTTTGAGCACGTCCACCGGCTTGCCCGCAAACATGTTGTAAAAGACCTCAACACGCTTTTTTTGATAAGGTTTCAATCCAAAAAAGTAGGCCAGCGGCAGCGCCGTGAGCACCACCAGTATAAGAGTGATGAGATACCGGAACGGGATGTTGGCCACGAGCAGCATGGCAACAACGACAGGCCCGTAAACCGCCGCCGAACCAAGGTCGGGCTCCTTGAGCACGATGAGCATTGGCACTCCAGCGAGAACGCCTGAGACGGCCAGCCGCAACCAATGATAACGGAAGGCGGGAATGACCCGATGCAGGTCACCGAGCACGATCGCCAGGGCAATGATGACGCCGCAGATGGTGATCTGCGAAGGCTGGATTTGGAAAGATCCAACTTCAATCCTGTTTTGGGAGCCGTTTATGACTTTACCGAAAATCTTAACCGCAATCAGGCCGAGAATTCCAATGGCATACATGATCCATGCGCCCCATCGCATCCATTTGTAATCAATCATTGCGGCACAAAAGAAAACCACCAGCCCGATCCCGGCCCATGTTGTCTGGTCGAGCCATTTTCTGGCCAGCGATGGCTCCTCGCGAAACGACGAGGCATTATAGATCGCATAGATGCCCCACACGACTAGCCCGATGATGTTGGCAAACAAAAGCCAGTTCAGTCCAAGAAATTTTCTCAGGAGCGGGGTCATGGTCTAAAAGATCCAAGAAGGTAAGATTCAAGATTTGCGATCATGATGCGTGAAGAACGGGCGCTCCCAAGTCTATCTTGTATCTTGCATCTTGAAGCCTTCCATCTTTTTCAAAGCTTTGGCACCGCCGCTAGCAGTTTACGGGTGTATTCATGCTGCGGACTGTCGCACACCTGCTCCGCGGTGCCGCTCTCCACGACCCGCCCGCGGTTCATGACAATGATGTCGTCGCTCATGTGTTCCACCACTGCCAGATCATGGGCAATGAAGAGATAAGTAAGCTGGAACTGCTCCTGCAAATCACGCAGCAGATTCACGATCTGGGCCTGCACGCTCACATCCAGCGCGCTGACGGGTTCGTCACAAACGAGGAACTTTGGCTGCACTGCCAGCGAGCGGGCAATGCCAATGCGCTGCCTCTGCCCGCCGCTAAATTCATGCGGATAGCGCCACATGCTTTCTTGCGGAAGGCCGACGCGCTTGAGCAATGATGCCACGGTGTCGCGACGCTCCGCTTTATTGAGATCGCTGAAATGGATGCGTAACGGCTCGGCGATGATTTCCTCGATGGTCATGCGCGGATTGATGGAGCCATAGGGATCCTGAAAGATCATTTGAATCTCCCGACGCAGCGGACGGAACTGGGATTCGGTGAGCGAAAGAATCTCCCTGTCGCGATAAAACACCTCGCCGCCGGTGGCCTTGTTCAGCTTGAGGATGGCGCGCGCCACGGTTGACTTGCCGCTGCCGCTCTCACCGACCAGGCCCAGCGTGCGCCCTTCTTTAATGGTAAAGCTGACATCATCCACCGCCTTGATGACATCCACCTTCCTGCGCAACAAGCCGGCGTGAACGGGAAAATGAACCTGGAGCTGGTTGACACGGAGGAGTGTGGACATGAATTCCGTGATCGTAGCACGGGCGGCAAGGAGAGCAAGGTTCGCAGTTTAAGTGTGACCGCCAAGCACGAACCATCACCGGTTCCCCGGTCTCGTCAGCCGCTTCCAGAAAAAATCCAGTTCCCCGGCCAACGCACCCAGGACGGCGGTGGCGTCGGTTTGAATCTGGCCGGATTCGGCCTCGCGAACAACCTGACGCATGGCGTAAAGGCTGGCCAGACTGCGTGTATCCAAATGCACGATGTCGAGCTTCTCCCGGAGTGATTGCGGGATTACTTCGTCGCGGAGCAACGCGGTGAGCGCCGCGCCTTCTTCATCGTTTTTGAACACGGCCAGCTTCAAGCGCGGGGGCGTCTCTCCATTGTGAGCCGCAGCCGCGCCCAGTTCCGCGATGCGTCCGGCCACAAAGGCGGAGACGGTTTTCCAATAACGAGTGTCGTTGAAATTTTCGAGGCCGAACACGATCTCCATGCCTTGCATATTCCATCGGGGCAGTGACCGGCCTTGGAGTTCGGGCAGCTCGACCTCGTCATAACGAATCACCGGGAAACGGCGTCCCGCAAGGCGCACCAGCTCGCCGAGCGAACGGAAATCGAGCCGGGTAACTACGCCATTCCTCCCCATCTCACTGCGCAGTGTTTCATACCTGCTTTGCAAAGTCATCTTGGCCGTCACCAGCTCCGCCGGTTTCGCTGGAGGAGACACGAGAATTTTGGGCGCACCCGAATGGCTTCCATTTTCGCCGTGCTCTCCATTGACTCGCAACTTGGCCAGCATTTGGCGCAGCTTTTGAAAATTCGTGTGCTGTGATTCGCCAATCCCACCATGCGGTTCGCTGTCCGGCTCCGGTTTGTCGTCATCCGGCAGAAAAGATTCCGGGGCCAGTCCGGCGGGTAGAAAAACATCCTGCGTTGCGGGTTCCGGATGCGTGAGGTCGAGAAAATCCCCGCCGGAGTCACGCTCCAGAGCCTCGGCCAGTTTGTGCAAATCCTCCGGTGATTCAGCATCGAATGCTGGCAGTGCTTCGGGCGCGGGAGTGGGCGCAACTGCGGGGGACTCAATCACAGCGCAGCCTGATTGCACAAATATTCTCCATTGCGCCGCCGCATGTCGCAGCAACCCGCGAGCCGAAACACTGCCGACGGGCCGACCAAGGAAAAAGCGCTCCAGATCAAGGAACTTCAGGAAAGCTTGCGTCTCAGTTTCATTGACGCCGAAGTTGCGCAAACGCAGTGCCACGAGCGATTCCGCCTCCGGGGCATTGAGGCCGCGAAGCGAAACGCTGCGCGCATTGAGCCGGTCTTCCAGCGCGCTCGGAAGCTGGGCACCGAACGTGGTCTCCCATAAATCCTGGTTCATGCTCAACACCACATGCACACCGGGCAGCGCGGACAGCGCCAGTGCCATGCGCGCCAGCGCCACGCCGGACTCAGGATGCCGGTAGAATCCGTCCATGTGATCCGCCACCAGCACCAGCGGTTTCCAGACCGTCGCCAGCTTTAAAAAACGCGGCACTTGATTGATCGCATCTTGCCCGGAGAGATGCTTGAGCATTTCCAGCGATGGGGCGCCTGGTTTTTCCACATACTCGAACATCGCGCGAATCCAAGCTTCCGAATGCGCGAGGTCTTCCACATTGCTGATGGACGCGAGCGGCTTGCTCAGTTGATCGAAGTGTTTGCGAAACCACGCTCCGATCACATGCGCGGAACCGCTTTCATTGAAAAGCTCCAGTGGATCCTGAGAAAGCACTTGCAAGGCCTGTGCGGGGTCGGTGCTCGGAATGCGCCCGGTTTGAATCAGTCTGCGCAAGAGCAGCGCGTTCACTCCGCCGCACAATTGTTGCATCACGCTGAAGAGTCCGCCGCTGCCCGCCAAATCATCGATGATACCGCGACCCGTGCCTTCCCATGTCGCGCCTTCCGCATCTTGCCACGGTAGCGATACCACGATGGCTTCGTCTTTCATCATCGCCGCCACACGCCCCAGCAAATGAGTCTTCCCATGACCGGCGCGCGGGGCATTGAGCAAAAGAATACGTTCGCCATTTTGCAGCGCCTGCAATTCTTCAAGCGCGCGCTCATGCAATTTCACATGACCCGTGCTCACCGCATCATGCCACGTCTCGCAGATGTCACGACCGAACGGCTGCATCGCGCCCAATTCGGCAAGTCGCCGGGCCGCTGTGTTGCTGCCGAAAGGTTGGTAAGGTGGTGGTTGATCCATTGAACGAGCTGCGCTTAAAATGATGGACTGCGAGTTTTGAAGCCACCCACAGCGTTATGTTCATTAAAAGCATCCTCTGGTTTTCACACAAGTCTGAACTTACCAGAAATGCTAGAAAGTGTTTTGTGGATGTTGATGTTTTAGCATGGCCATAAATCTGAGCTTCTTCAGCATCGATAAACAATACTGCTGGGAAATTTTATGCAGCATTGGCTGTTCCATGCGCGCATTTCGTTTTCACTTTCGCCGGCGGCACTTTCGGCTAGATTACCAGTCCCATGCATCTGGAACTGAACAACACCCACCTTTACGCACTCGGCATCGGCTTTATCTTGGGCCTCCTGCTGCTTTTCTTATCCATGCGCAGTCATTGGAGAACGAGCGGAGAATTCCGACGCTACAAAAAAATGCTCAGCGACAAGCTCGA
>JAYVZW010000211.1:0-5958 GCA_043783015.1 Verrucomicrobiota bacterium | reverse complement strand
CACGAAATACTACCAGAAAACGGGCTTTTCCACCGGCGATTTTGTCCACATAATATACATTTAATTCGCCGACACTCTGCCTTAACTAAGCACCATTCGTGATTGACACAGTTCGGATGGCCGCCTTGCCAGCGATTGAAATGACAATTTCCACGCCGATCTCCTGCCCCGGAGCGGCGGGTTGGAAATTTAAAACGGGCTGGTATTGTTTCTGACCCATATCCCTCGCCCCGACAAAGGCCCGGCCAAGCACTGCTACCGTGTCACGCGACTAACACCGGGCAGTGGCACCTCCCGGCAACTGTGGCCTCGCCGGTGGGGTCGCTTGCTCCCATTCCCCCCAAGTTACAGAGGCCAGTGCTTCGTTCCAGCTGGCGAAGGGCTGATGTTGCGATGTGACGGTTGTCGTGCCAGTGGGATTAGACACATTGGTGCCCGGGACTTGGAAGGGCGGCTCGTCGGCAAGGATGAAAATTTGGGCGCCGAGGAACAGGCAACTTGTGAGGATGCTGAGGTGTTGTTTCATGGGGGATGTTAGTTGGATTAATTCCTCCCCGCTTGCTTAACGCTTGGGGTCGAGTCGCGGCGAGAGATCGCGAGGTGATGAACTATTACATGAGTAGTGAACAACATAAATCTTCGCGCCATTTTTTGTCAGCTTTTATTCAATCAACTACGGATCGCAACTAACTCCTACGGTTGATGACCTCCGCGGCCCAACGCTGGATGCCAAGCAAGCGCCTTGTCCGTTTTTGATGACCCGGTTGCCCTGGAAGAATCATCAATTCCACGAAGACAGAACCCGCCCGCACATTCCGCTTGCCGCATCTCAGCTACGCTTCACTGTTCGCGCGTGTCAGAATCAAAGCGGGTGTTGATCATTGGAGCCGGAGGCCGCATGGGCGCAGCCCTGGCGCGGCATTGCGCCCGCAGTCATGAGGTGATCGCATGGCGACGCGAGCATCTTGATGTCATGCATCCGGAGCGCGTTCGCCCTGCCTTGGAGAATTTGGATTTCAAGACGCTCATCTACACCGCTGGCAACACCAATGTGGACGACTGCGAGATCAACCGGCAATCGGCGACGATGACCAACTGCGAGACTCCGCGCGCACTGGCCGAAGTCTGTGCTGCGAAAGGCGCTCGGCTCATCCACATCAGCACCGATTATGTTTTCCAAGGCGACATTCCCGCCCCTCGCAAGGAAACCGATCCCGCCGATCCGCTCAGTTTCTATGGGCGCTCCAAGCTGGAAGGCGAGCGCGCGGTGCTGGCTGTTTCACCAGACGTTCTCGTCATTCGTGTCTCATGGCTCTTTGGCCCGGACAGGCCGAGCTTCCCGGACATGATCTTGAAACAGGCGATGGAACATGAGCATGTCACCGCCATCGCTGACAAACATGCCTGCCCGACCTACAGCGAAGACCTGGCTCGATGGATCGAACCGATGCTCGACAACACTGGCTACCGGGGCCTGCTCCATCTCAGCAACAGCGGCGCGACTTCTTGGCAGGCTTACGGGCAGACAACTCTCGACATCGCAAAGCGTCTGGGCGTCAAACTCAAGGCTCAGGTCGTTGATCCGATTTCACGCGTTAATTTCCAGGGCTTCAAAGCCTTGCGCCCCGAGTTCACCGCCTTTGACACTTCCAAATACCAGCAACTCAGCGGCGTTACACCACGCCCGTGGCCAGAGGCATTGGAAAAATATCTGCGGACAAAATACGCCGCCGGTTAAGTGCTCTGCGCACCCGGTAGAACCTCCACCACCTCCGCCAGCGGAGCACCGTCCGCATGACGCAGTTCATTGCAACGGCCATGCAAATTCTGTCCTTCCCAGCCGCCGAGCAGATCAGCCAGACGGTGATCGATCACGATACGAAAATATCCCTTGGGATGGCTGGTGTGCGGCACATTTAGTTGCTGCAACACTCCGCCGAGAGGCACCTTGCCTTCCAAAATCAAACCCTGCGCTTCCTCGCCAAATCCGTCCAGATGAATTCCGATGGCACCAAACTCCACAGGCGCGCCGTCAGTCTGTCGTTTCAAAACGGAGGCACGCACCAGATAATTTCCCAGTCGTGAACGTGCGTGAACGTCCAGGGCGATCTCGCTCTGATGATGCTCCGCAAGGCGTGAAGTCATGTCGCTCTCATGCACCAGCAGCCAACGATCTGTCGCAGGCATTTCTTCCGCTTGAACGAATGCAACCTTCAGGTCGCCGCTGGACAGCCCGTAAAAAAAACGAAGCGGCGCAAGAATGTCCACCAGTGCACTTTCACCGTCGCGTGGATTTATAACTTCGGGCATCGCGCTATCAAGTGTAACGGTTCGTGCGATGCTGCGGCATGAAAAACTCATGCAGCAACCGGTCCACCTGCAAGAGTCCGTCGCGCGTGAGCTTGATTTCATCACTGCCGAGCACGGCAAATCCCTCACTCTGCATCCATTGAAGTTGCTGACTAAAGCGCGTCAGCACATCCTCGCCAAATTTTTGCAGGTAGTAAGATGGCTTCACTGACCCGAGTTTCATTTTCAAGATGAACTCTCTGACGAACCTCTCATCGGGGCTGGTTGCATAAGCGCGATAGATGGCGCTGTCTCCCCGTTCGATGGTATCTATATAAGGCGCTATGTCGGCCTGATTCTGCAAGTGAATGCCACCCAGATGCCCGAATGATGCCACACCGAGCGGCAGCAAATCGGCCCCTTCCCAGAGCGCGTCGCGATAAACAAATTTGATCTTCTTTGGATCTTTCACCACGGTATACGCGCTGGTCACGGTGTAGCCGGATTTCTCAAACTCATCGAACGCGTAGGAAACCCATTCGCGCTTCGTTTCCCAGTCCGCCACGGGGGCCGTGACTTTGCCACCGGCCTGCATCTCTTTGTAGATGCCAGTGTTGTAGGGCACCTCCATTTGATAAATGGTGACGCAGTCGGGCTGCATGGCGACCGCCCTGGCCACCGCAGCGCGCCAGAGTTCCGGCGTATCATTCATCATCCCCGCGATGAGATCAATGTTGATATGCTCAAAGCCGAGTCTCCGGGCAAAAGCATACGCCCGGTCAATTTCCCCGCTGCGATGGGCGCGGCCATTGGATTCCAAAATGTGATCATCAAAATGCTCCACACCGAGGCTCAGGCGCGTGACTCCGATCTCGCGTATGGCCTCCAGCTTTTTCTCATTGAGCGTGCCGGGTTCCGCTTCGAAGGCGACCTCCTGCGCTTCATCCCACGGCATGAGGTCTTTCATGCGATCCGTCAACTCATGCAGCTGCGGCACGGAAAGATATGAAGGCGTTCCTCCGCCGAAATACACGAACAGCGGCTTCCGTCCCGCCAGATACGGACGTTTCGCATAGCGCGTGAACTCCTCCATACCGGCGTGGATGTAGCGGCGGATTTCGGAGGCATTCTTGTCCGTGTAAACTCGGAAGTAGCAGAAGTGGCAGCGCTTCCGGCAGAACGGAATGTGAAAATAGACACCCAGCGGCACATCCTTGGGCGCTGGCATGTCGAGCATCTTTTCCACGGCAAAAACCTGTTCCTTCTGCCAGAATGAAAACGGCGGATAGTTCGCCACGAAATAGTTCCCCGCCTCTGTGGCGTGATGTTTTTCTTTCTTGGCATCAGCCAGATGAGTCAGGGGGATTTCAGCGGTGCTGGACATGAGGGAATGGCATCAAAAATGAATACGAACAGCCTGGCAAAGTCATGCAAAAAACTCGCGGAAGTTTACTTCCCTGTTCCGTTCTTAAAACAATAAACGCACCCATCATCCGCGCCGACGAGAATGTTGTCGCCGGCCACCGCAGGCGCGGATTTGACCGGGGCACCGATTTCGTAACGCCAGGCTTCGCTGCCGTCAGCCAGATTCGCGGCATAAAAAAATCCGTCGTTGCTCCCGAATATCACATGCGTGTCCGCACAGATCACGGGCGAACTGTCCACATCTCCGCGCGTGCGAAACTGCCATTTCTCATCGCCTTTCAAACGGTCGAGCGCATGAACTCGTTTATCACGACCACCCGCGATGACCCATTTTTCATTCACCGCAGGCGCGGCATAATAGGGAAAATCCCGCTCGCCGTATTCCCAAAGCTGCTTGCCATCGCCGAAGGAAAACGCGGTCACCTTGTTGCCGTAATGGGCGAGGTAGGCTGCGCCTTTGTCAGCGGCGATATTGTTCCCGATGTAGCTGCCGACCTCGATCTTCTTGATCTCCTTGCCCGTCTTCACATCCAGCACATACAACATCCCGTCACAGCCGCCAAAGACGACCTGGTTCTCATAAATCGCGCAGGCTCCATTGACGTAATTTGAAGTCTCAAAGTCCCAGATCTTTGCACCCGTTGCCGCGTCCAGACAGTAAAGGCGATTGTCATAGCTTCCGATGAGCGCCCGCACCTTGCCCGCTTCATCCGTCCACAAATTCACACCAGCATGAACTTCGCCATCTGTCGCCACCTTCCAAACTTCCTCGCCGGTGTCCGCCTTCCAAGCATAGACAAATGAATCACCACAACCTGCGATGACCAGTCCGCCCGTGACCGCCGCGCTGCCCTCGAAAAAGCCCTTTTTCTCCACCTTCCACAAAATTTTGCCGGTTGCCAAATCAAGACAGGCAAAGCGTCCGTTCTGCGCGCCGACATAGGCTTTGCCATCATGCGTGATCGGAGTGGCCACCACCCCTTCCCTTTTTGTTTTGTCCCCGATCTGCGCGCTCCACGCCAGCTTCAGAGGGAATGCCAGCTTTACTTTTGAGCGCCCCGTCATCGCCGCATCACCGCGAATGAGCGGCCAGTCCTGCGCCCCGGCCATGCGGGAAAGTAGAAATACGACAGATGCCGTGAGTAAAAAATTCTTGGCAGCAAATATCGGAATCATGAATCGAGTTGTAATCAACGTGCCAGCATCTGACAAACTATTACCGGAATCATTCATGCCTCATTTGATTTTCCCACCCACGCCAGAAACTCCCGATTCCCGTCCGTGCCTTGAATCGGTGATTCCATCAGCCCGCGCCATAGCCAGCCCGGCTGGGCTTTGACGAAGGCTTCGATTTTAGCGCACGCCTTTTCATGCAACTCGGTCTCACGCACGATGCCGCCTTTGCCGATCTCCTCCTTGCTGAGTTCAAACTGCGGCTTGATCAGCACCACGACATTTCCACCCGGTTTGAGAACCTCAAACGCGGGCGGCAATACTAACGTCAGCGAGATAAACGACACATCGGCGACGATGGCATCCACCATCTCCCCCACGTCCTCCGGCTTGAGATGCCGGACATTAATTTTCTCGCGCGAGACGACGCGCGGATCACTGCGCAATTTCCACACCAGCTGATTGGTGCCGACATCGAAGGCGTAAACTTTCGCCGCTCCACGTTGCAGCAGACAGTCGGTGAAACCGCCGGTGGATGAACCGACATCAAAACAGACCTTGCCCTCGACATTAATTTCGAAATGATCGAGCGCGCCTTCAAGCTTGAATCCACCGCGACTGACAAACTTGGGCGGCTGCTTGATGCGGATCACCACATCGTCACGCACATTCTGGCCTGCTTTTGTGACCGGCACGTCGTTGACGAGGACGTCGCCGGACAGAATAAGTCTTTTCCCTTGCTCACGACTTTCACAGAGGCTCCGCGAAAAGAGAAGCTGATCGAGCCGCACCTTCACGATTCTGGCGGCAAATCCTGAACCACGTCATCACCCATCTGAATATCCACGCCCACCGGGACACTTCCTGGCTGCAAATTCGCGATCGCGCTGGTGTTTTCGATCTCGGTGACCTTGATGCGACCGACCACGGCATTCCCCCGGCGCAGAGCGAAAACAGAACCGCTCTCGAGCCTCTTGTCCGATCCCGCAGTGATGACAACGAATCCGTATTGCTGCTGTGATTCGGAAACCTTGCCGATGGCTGGCAGTGAAATGAGCAGCCTTTGACGCG
>JAYVZW010000210.1:0-5962 GCA_043783015.1 Verrucomicrobiota bacterium | reverse complement strand
GTCACGCTGAAACACGAGAACACGCCCGCGGCAACCTTCCACCCGGATATTCCATTCTGCTCTTTGGCGCCCTGGGCACCGTGATGCAAGGCATCCGTCCCTTGTTCAAACGCGGCCGATGGGAGATCCCCGTAGTGATGGTAGGAGTTGCCACCTTTACCTGGCTCCTGACAGAATATCTTTTGATGTCATTCCTGCGCGGCAGATTTTATTTTCCCGATGGTTTGTGGTCGAAGCTCATTACCGATGCACTTCTGGCCATGCTGGCCGCGCCGCTGCTGCTCTATACTTTGCATTCCTTTGCACGTGTTCTTCGTTTTGAAGCGCGCCAGGAAGGCATCACACTTCGCTTCCATGGTAGCTAAATATCGCCTGCGTCTCTATATGATCACACTGGCGGTGCTGGTGGGGTTCGGCGCGCTCGTGCAGCGCTTGTGGAACCTCTCGGTCGTTCACAACGATGAATACAAAAACAAAATTCGCGGCACTAAGACCCTTCGTGCCCGTGTGCCCGGCGCGCGGGGTGAGATCAAGGACCGCAATGGCATCCCGCTGGTCTCCAACAAGCCGTCCTTCGAAGTTCGCATCAATCTCAAAACCCTGGTTGATGAATACCGTCGCCAGGTGGCCGAGGACAATAAAAAAATCGGCGAGGAAAACCGAAGGATTGATCTTGCCGTCAAAGCTGGAGCCGACCCCGCACTGAAGCAAAGCAAAAAGGACAAACGTGAAACGCCCAAGGTGGATTACCAGTTCAGGGACGGCAAGGGATTTCGCAGTGTGAAGGAGGAGATCGACATCGTCACCATTGTGAACGAGGCGGTCATCGAACCGCTCAACCAGATCGGGCTGGCCGCGCCATTTAACGCTGAAAAACTTCGCACCCAATACCGGACCAATCGCGGTGTGGTTCCCTGGGTTTACCGCCGCGACCTTACCTTCGAGGAATTCAGCCAGTTTGCCGAGCACCGGCTGGGCCTGCCTGGAGTCGCGGTGGATGTGCGCCCCGTGCGTCAGTATCTCTATGATGCGATGGCGTGCCACGTCCTCGGTTATGTGAATCAGGCGGATGAGAAACTGGTTTCGGATGAAGAAAAAAAACAATGGAACTTCTTCGTGCCCGACGACTACGGAGTCTATGGCGTAGAAAAATCATTCAATGAAGAATTGCGTGGGCGACCGGGTTACAAGGAACTGCTTCAAGATGAAAAAGGGCATATCGTCAGCGTGCTCCATAATGAGGAGCCTAAACGCGGCCACGATGTGTGGCTCACCTTAGACGCCCGCATTCAATACATCGCCGAGCGCGCGTTGCGCGACAGCATCCCGCAGATCGGTCGTGGCTCGGTCGTCGTCATCCAACCGGCCACGGGAGAAGTGCTGGCCATGGCGTCCGTTCCTTCTTACAACCCCAACAAATTCATCCCCAGCATTTCCCTTGCTGAATTCCAGGAATACAACACCAACATCGCCAACCCTTTATTCAACCGGGCCGTCAAACCTTACGCGCCCGGCTCCACCTACAAAGTCGCCATCTCATTCGCGGGCATCATTGCCGGCACGGAGAATGAACATTTCAACTGCCCCGGCGGCATCACTTACGGCAACAAATACATGAAATGCTGGATTGCCGAAAAAGGCGGATCCCATGGCACGCTTAATCTTAGCGATGGCTTGAAGAACTCCTGCAACTGCTTCTTCTATCAGTATGGCAATCGTGCCGGGATCAACAACATCGAGAAGGCCGGTCACATGTTCGGTTTTGGCGAACGCACTGGAATTGAACTCAGCGATGAAGACTCCGGCATCTTGCCCACGCCGAAATGGCTCCGGCTGCACACCAAGGAAACCTGGCCGGACGGCAACAATGCCTATACCGCGAACACCTCCATCGGGCAGGGCTATGTGCTGGCAACGCCCTTGCAAATGGCCTGTGTCTCGGCGGCGGTCGGCAACGGTGGCGTTTGTTACAAGCCTCATCTGCTCAAAAAAGTGGCGGATGACAATGAGATCGTCCGCGAACAACAGCCAATCATCCGCGGCAACTTTTCTGATTACGGACTCACGCAAAAGAAACTGGAGCTCGTGCGCCGGGGCATGTGGAAAGTCGTCAATGAAGACGGTGGCACTGCCAGAGCCGCGCGCATTCCCGGCGTGGAAGTCGCGGGAAAAACCGGCACCGCCCAGGCCTGGCGTCCCGATGGACAGAAGGACAATCACACGCTCTTCATTGCCTTCGCGCCTTATGTGAATCCCAAATACGCCGTCTGCATTCTCGTTCAGGGCGGTAAATCCGGCGGTGGATGCTGCGCCCCGGTGGCCAAACGAGTGCTGGAGCAGGCGCTCTCGCTTGATCAGGGCGGCACACTCCAGCTGGCATCCGTTCCTGAAGTTCGCGGCCATCTCAACCACATCGAACAGATATCCTTTGAAGGCGTGGCCATGAATGTGGCCAGGAATGAGGATGACAATGACCTTGGCAGCAATGGAGACGAGCCGCCCAAGCCCGCCGCCCACACGCCGTCTGCAAACGTTACCCGCGCCGTTCCCGTCGCCCCCAGCATCAAGCCCGAGGCCGACGCCGAAGGCACACGCGCCGTAAAAAACAAACAACCACCTCCGCGTCGCGCCAGTTTCTTCCACAACCTGTTTCATCGAGACTGATCAAACCAAAAACAAAACAATACTTTAACAGACAAAAATTATGGCATTACAATTCGTCAAAAGAATCAAAGAATTTCTCACTGGAAAAAAAGACCCCAACACCGGCACCCGGATCGTCATCAACTGCGAGAAGCTGGAGAACCGCGTCGCCCTGCTGGAAAACGGCGTGCTCGAAGAATACTCCGTGGAGCGCGTGGGCGAGCCACATCTTGTGGGCAGCATCTTCAAGGGCCGAATCAAAAACATTGAGCAGGGATTGAAGGCCATGTTCGTGGACATCGGTCTCGACAAGAACGCATTCCTTCACTTCTGGGACGCCATCCCTGCCGCGCTCGATGCCGGTTTGGAGGAAATCCGCCGGGGAGATAGCGTGAGAAAGAAACAACCCAACATCACCGCGCGGGACATCCCAAGCCTTTATCCCATCGGTTCGGAAATCATGGTGCAGGTCAGCAAGGGGCCCGTTGGCAACAAAGGCCCGCGTGTCTCGACCAACATCTCTCTTGCAGGCCGGTTGCTCGTGCTCATGCCGCTTAATGAATCCTGCGGTATCTCGCGCAAAATCGAAGATACCAAGGAACGCGCCCGTCTCCGCAAGATCATCGAAGAAATCAACCTCCCCGAGGGCATGGGCATCATCATGCGCACCGAAGCCCAGGGAAAACGCAAGGGCTACATCGTCCGCGATTACAGCATCCTGCTCGAACAGTGGAACGAGGTCGTGAAGAACCGCGACACCCAGAAAGCACCCGTCTGCTGCCTCCAGGAACCTGATGTGATCGAGCGCACGGTGCGTGATTTTCTCACCGAGGAAGTTGATGAAGTCATCTGTGACGACCAGTCCACCGTGGAGCGCATGCAGCATTTGGCCGAGAGCATCTCCCGCCGTGCGAAGCGCCGCATCACTTATTTTACCGGCCCCGGCACCCTGTTTGATCGCTATAATATCCAGCGCCAGATCGACACCGCATTTTACCGGCAAGTCTGGCTCCCGTGCGGCGGTTACATCGTCATCGATCAGACCGAGGCCCTCATCGCCATCGACGTCAACACCGGGCGCAACAAAGGCGCGGGCAACGTGGACAAGGTCATCCTCCAGACCAATCTTGAAGCCGCCGCCGAAGTCGCCCGTCAGCTCCGCCTGCGGAACATGGGCGGACTTGTTATTGTGGACTTCATCGACATGAAAGGCCGCAAGGAACAGCAGGCCGTCTTTAAGGCCATGCTCGACCACACCAGACGCGACAAGGCCAAGACCCAGATCCTTCCCATCTCCCAGTTTGGCCTCATGGAAATGACCCGCCAGCGGCTCCACGAAAGCCTCAGCGACGCCATGTATGAACCCTGTCCGCAGTGCAAAGGTCACGGCCAGATCAAAACTCCGCTCACCATGAGCGTTGAGCTTCAGCGCCGCCTGAACTCTGTTCTTGTGCGACTGCCGGAAAACGAGCGCGACGTGCTCGTCGTCATCCACCCCGACGTCATGCAGCGCCTCCGCACCTCCGACGACAAAATTCTCGTCGATCTCGAGCGCAAATATCTTGCCCGCCTGACCTTCCGCACCGACCCCACCTTCAACCGTGAACAAGTCTATCTCGCCAATGCCAAAACCAACGAGGAGATCAAACTGTAATACACGGAAAAAATCAAAGCCAGCCTGCGTGGTATTACATTTCGTAACTCTTCAGGCTGGTGGCGTTGTATAAATCTGCACCACATTCGGTAGCGATCTCGTTCAACGCTTCAATCTCGGCATCCGTGAAGAGCAGGCCACCAGCGGTTGCGGTGTGACGGGCGCTGTTGGCCTCGGGCTGGCCGGGGAGCAGACACTGTTCGTTGCCGTGGCCGAGGATGTCGTCGAGCACGGCCTTGATGTTTTGCGACTGGTTGCGGCTCTTTGCAAAAAGTCCGCTGCTCATGGCATCAGGATGAATGACCTGGAAATAAAACGATGAGGTGCGCTTTTCACCGGGAGGCAGAGGCTGGCCCTTGAAGTCAGGATGCCCGCCACCCCCGCGCAGGGTGGGCAGCGAACCGCCGATGAGTGCGCCCATGACTTCGATGAGCAGCGAGAGACCATAGCCTTTATGCGCGCCGAAAGGGAGCAGCCATTGCGCCTGATGCGGATCGGTCGTGGGTTGGCCTGCGGCATCGACGGCGGCACCGGCAGGCAGTGGCTTGTTCTCACGCCGGAGTTGTTGCACGCGCCCCATGGCCACGGTGCTGGTGGCCCAATCAATCACGATGGGAAAGCCACATGCTTCTGTAGTGGGCAGGCCCCATGAGTGGGGATTGGTGCCGAGCACGGGAAATTTTCCACCAAACGGCACCACCTCGCCGAGTGTGCTCGTGCAGTTCGTGTAAGCGATGTAGCCTTTCTTTGCAGCTTCCATGACGTAGCCGCCGCCCCAGAGATAGTGGAAGGCATTATCCACGCTGACCTGGCCAATGCCGTATTGATCCGCGAGCTTCATGCAGGTATCCATCGCTTCAAACGCGACACTCTGGCCGAGCTTGAGCTGCGCATCCCAGCACTGGCTGGCGGCAAATGGTTTGTCGATCACGCTAATCTCCGCGCCAGGCACGCAACCGCCGGTGGCCGAGCCGAACAGATGATCGAGATGCAGAGCCTTGATGACATTGTGCGTGCGGATGCCGTGCGTGGCGGCGAGTTCGCAGAATCGCGCGGCGTCATTAGCTTCAGCGGCCGTGTAGCCGCGTTTCAGATAAGCCTTGCGCACAAGGTCATTGTGCGAAGCGGTGGGAATGATGCGGTAAGGGGTGGGCATGGGAAAGTTTTGTGGAAACTTAAAGCATAGAAGCTGGATATTGCATAATCATCCCGTCCGATGTGACAAACGTCAGCCCGCGCGCAAGTGCCTGACAGATGAGCATGCGGTCGAAGGGATCTCGATGAATCGCAGGTAACCTGCGATATTCAACTACATCGACGGGCTCAAGCGGGAGGCTCGACATTCCGTGTCGCTTCATGGTGTCCGGCACACTGACGAACACTTCGTTCGTTTCATCCTCCACCGTTTGTCGGATCTTGTCAGGCAGACTCAAGCTTCCGGTGACGAATAGGAGAAACTCCTTAGTATCGGGGAGCAGTTTCATTCTTCTTCGCCCTCAAAGAGCCGCAGCAAATCCTCAGGGAGCGGATCATTGTAATCGTCCGGCACCACAAACTTTCCCGCATCAAGCCCGAAAGGACGCTTGCCCGCGCGTGCAGATGAAACGCCTGCAATGGTCGGACGAATCAATAAATCCTCTCCCGCCTCGACCTGCTTGAGGTAGT
>JAYVZW010000209.1:0-5978 GCA_043783015.1 Verrucomicrobiota bacterium | reverse complement strand
TCGCGAAGGACATTGGCCTCCACACCCTTGCCAACAGCAGCATCCATCGCAAGGATTTCCCGAAGTGGACGCGCTGGTATCAGGAGGATGGCAATGTCCAGATTTTCCGCCTCTTCAAGGGCGAGACAAATGTCCACAATGCCCGCGCTCTCGCCGCTCGTGTTGAAGCCTTTGGTGGACATTGGGCGGCAGGCAAATCGAACGAGTGGCACGAATGGTCGGGCACCTACACCATCGTCAAGCCGGGAGGCGCATGCATTTTCCAAGACATGAATTCTGGTAAGACCTTATGGGCGTTTCATCTGGACATGAATTCCAAAGGCGATGTTCTCTTTCTCCCCCGCCACGTGAAGAATGGGGAAAAGGTCATCGCCGCGAACATGACCGGGAAGCCCTTCCACATCCGCGTCCGCGACAACGGTCTGGACTACGAACTCTACCTGAACAACGAAAAGGTGGGATCAGGCTCCTACCCGCGCCCCGAAGGGATTAATGGTTTCCGCTGGGGTATGTATAAAGGAGAGAGCGCGGTCAATGATGACCAGATGGTTTTCGTCACAGGGGTTACTTTCCATTGATCCGTAACCAGTCTGTTGACCGATGCCAGAGGCGCAGCAGGCGGGACAGCGAACCAAACGAAGGATCCGTGCTTTCGTTTCCACGGCTCCCGAACAAGCGGAACATTACGCCTGATTTAATCAGGTATGCCGTCACGGGCTGCGGCACACTGTGCAGCACCAGAATAAAGGGCGCTTGCCTGATGCTGCTGTCTGCGTGAGGCTTGCTGCCATGAAGAAGTTTTTCCTCACCATGACTGTATTACTGGGGATTCTGCTGACGGGATGCGCCACGCGTGAAGGAGACACGTTCCAACGCGGATTTAGCGCTGGGGGCAATGGCGGCGGCATGATGCGCTGATGGCGGACAGAGCGCGGAGATTCACCGAAATGAAGGCAAATTTACGACCGGACCAAGGCGGTAAGCGAAGCACGCGTCATCCTGCCATCGGCAGACTGGGGACCAGTTCTCAAATAGACCGTGCTGACGCGACTACAACTTCACGCCAGCGTTTTGCACTTCACGATATGGCAGCAGCAACCAGATGAGTGATTCATCATGCAAATCGACGACCTGGATGCGGTTGCCAAATGGGTCACGGAAGTCCCATTTAAGCATGGGAGTTTGTGAGGCTCAGCGTGCAGAGTAGATGCGATTCATCAGCATGTGGCATTATCCCGCAGTCTTTCTCATTTCATTGCTCGTTGATGCGATCCCTGTGGTTGGACCACCTGCGTGGACGGTCATGGTATTCATGCAAATAAAATTCGACCTGAATATTTGGGGGGTCCTGCTCGCTGGCGTGACGGGATCAATGGCAGGGCGCTATTTGCTCGGATTATACATGCCAAAGGTCTCAAAGTATTGGGTGAACAAGCATAAAAGGCAGGATTTGGAATACATGGGGAGGAGGCTGGGCAGGAAGACCTGGTCATGTTGGATTTTCGTGTTGCTCTACACTCTAACGCCACTTTCTACGACGGCACTTTTTACAGCAGCTGGAATGGCAAAAGTGAACCCGATAAAGCTACTGCCTCCATTCTTTCTGGGGAAGTTCACGAGTGATGCGGCAATGATTGTGACGGGAAAATATGCCGTTGAGAACACGGGTGAGATCCTTCATGGAGCATTTTCAGTGAAGTTATTAGTGGCAGCAGTGGGGGGGCTAGGGGTGATCTTTCTTTTCCTCTTCATCGATTGGCGCACCCTGTTCACCAAGAAGAAGGTCACGTTCTGCTTCAAGATATGGAAGTGATTCGTCATTGAGATGATTCGGGAGAAATCGAGATATTATTTGTGCTGGACAAGTGTCGAGCAAAATGCGATTCTTTATAATGCTTTTGGTTATCGCTATTATTCTCCTGCTGATTTGGGGCGGTGGATTTGCATTACACGTCGCAGGTGGACTCATTCATGTTCTGCTCGTTATCGCGCTTGTAGTGTTTATTCTTCACTTTCTTCGTGGCGGGAAGAGCTCCTGAACCTTAGAAGGACGAAACAAAAGGGCGTGGACCTTGTGCGGCATGCACTTGATGTCGGTTGCATCTGGTAGGGATTCTCCCTATGGCGATCGCTCGATTGTGCTGCAAGGATCAGCCCGAATGTCACTTGGCAGAAGGGCCATATTTTGTCGAGTCAGCTTTAAAGCTCAAAGCAAAACGTCATGATTAAGCCGCTTGCTAGATCACAAAGAAAGTGTCTGGGATTCAAACTCTCGGGAAAACTGCACGACGAGGACTACAAGCACTTCGTTCCTGCAATTGACGCGGCGATAGCTTCCCATGGGAAAGTGCGCATCCTCGCCGAGTTTGACGATTTTCGTGGTTGGGATCTGCATGCTCTTTGGGACGATCTGAGATTAACTACCACGCACTTTTCGGCGATTGAACGTGTCGCATTGATCGGGCACACGACTGGAGAAGGTTGGATGTCTGCCATATGCAAACCATTCACCGCAGCTGAAGTGCGCTTTTTCACCAAAGAGCGGATTGACGATGCCTGGCACTGGCTCGAATCAGCCTTGCCATTGATCGAACCAAATCCCATGCAAATGTCGGATAATGGCGAATAACGAATGTCGAGGATTGGGGCAGTTGGTCTATAAATCCATCTTCAAGAGTTGAAGTTTCAAAGGCAGCTTCACCCACATCCGCGCCTGCCGAAATGAGCGTGAGAAGGCGATGATACTCTACGAAACCCTGAGCGATGCCGAGCGAGAGAAAGTGCCCCAGGTGTTGAGGGTGTGGTTCCATACCGGGCCTTCCGGTAACAAGCTGAAGTTTAAATGCAAGCCGCTTCCCTCATTGATGATGGAAGGTATTTACTTCAGCTCTACGGGCACCGTATTCGGGGGTTCCAATCATGTGCACGCGGCGGCTGTCATGGATTAGAGCAAAGACATGCACGACCATGATGTTGGCACCAGTGTGTGTGGTGAGCAGCAAAACGTTGCGCTATACCCGCCGTGAGTCCGGGCCATGAACGGAGTGCTTACTTTTGCTCTCCGACTATGACTGAAAAATTCCTGCCTTCCCACCGTTGTGCTTCTTCCCAGAAGAACGCGAACTCGATCCGGGAGCCGTCTGGGCAGCCTTCCGTGGAAAGATCGGCGAACCATACATTCAACGGGCTAACAGGAGTGGCGACCGATTTGTTAGTGCTTGCCCAATTATCGGCGGACCAAACAATGCTTGCGTCTGCTGTGGCGATAAGGCGCAAGATTTTTCCGCGCGTCATGCGGCGAATCGGATGGCGAACGCTCCAGATTTCGTGGCGGCTTTTTACCGGGCTGGTCACGTAGCGTTGGAATGCAGGCTCGACGCGATCAAAACAGATGCCATCGTGGGCGCTGCGCACCAACGAGAGATATTCCGCGTGCGACCAGCACAGAGGCATGGCAGCCCCCGTTGGCAGACCGCGCCTCAGTTCCCTCTGCGGCAGGTCATCGGCGTCCCATAACTGCTCGCTGATCATGCCCCCTTCGTTGGCGAACTTTTCCATCGTTGCAATGAATGGCATGGGATCGTGTCCGGCAGCCAGTTCGTAATGGCCTCGCTCTCCCGTCAAAATCGGCCAGGAGCGTCCGACGCCCGTTCCATCGAAAGCACCTCCGTCATCTTTCTGCCCATAGCCGTCGTGATTATAGCGGCGCCAGCAAGGACCCTGCGGCAGATCGTGCATGAGCAGGCGGTCGATGACCGTGATCGAGTTCTGCACGATGGGATCATTCGCCGCACGGATGCCCAGCCGCACCAGATGAAGAAAATCGCCGCCGACAATGTTCCTAGCCGGATGGAGGCCGCCGCCGTTGGCGACGGTGAGCATGGTGGTGTTGGGATCGGCGTGAGGATCAGGGTTTGCATGATCCGTGGGATTGATTCGGAGATAGTGAGTGGGGAAACCTTCGACTGACTCGCCGCAGGTGGTGACGGTCCATTCCTCAACATGCGCCGTCAGCCAGTCGGCATACTCCAAAATAAAATTCGCCGTGCTGGACTCTTTGCCCTGTTTGGCGAAATCTGCGGCGCAAACCAGGCCGGCAATCACTGTGGCCAGCGTCGAGGGGGAATAGCCGGCGCTTTCCTCCCAACGATCCTGGGCTGTCACTGGTCCCTGGCGGATGAGATAGCCTGTGGCGCGGAAGATCATGACACTCGGATCGAAGCAGCCGAGCAGGGAACCCTCGCGATACAGCCGCCATGCCAGGAGGATTGGGGCGGCAATTTCATCGAGCTGCACGCCCGGCCAATACGCATCCCCGTTGATCCAGCTGTTTTGCGGGAACCTGCCATCCGCCGCCTGGATGGTCGCGAGCCAGATCAAGGCGCGCAGCGGAGTTCCGGTCTGCCCCGTCGCCAGAAGCGCAGTTGCGCTCTGCACCAGATCGCGCGTCCAGACCAGATGGTAACCACCCAGATCGTCGTCGCTCTTGGTTTCGCCCCATGGAATGCTCATCGATGCGACTACCGCACCTTGAAACGTCTTGTCTTCGTGGGCGAGCAGAATGCAGCGGCTCAGCCGATACATAGAGCCATCATCCGAAGTATGTTTGCTGAAATTATAGTTCGCCTTGACCACCGTGCGCTGCCACTGGCGGACATAGCCATCGCGATGGGCTTCAAACGGATCAGCCAACGATTGCAACAACTTCGCCACCGTGCTCTGGCAACTCCGCCCCAAGGCAATCGCCATCACAAATTCATCGCCACCCTGAAGGTCAATTTCACCTGTCAGTGCAACGTTGCCCGGGCCAGCTGCGGGGAATTCCCAGTCCATGTTGAAATTTGTCATCAAGTCCCGCCAGCCGTCGCTGGCCCCAACATACCCAACAGATCGCCTCGCAAAGCCTGTGCTGCACGCCATGACCAGATGCACATCCTTGCGCATGGCGTGCAGCAGCCGGTGTCCGCCAGTTTCGGAACACCAGCCGGAGTTGCCCGCGCCATAGCGGGCAATGTGAGGGGCAAGCAGCGCGTAGAGGCGCAGCTTGCCGCGCAACGACTCATCGATCACTTCGAGCTTGGTGTGCATGAGCACCACCGAACGATGCGGATCGGTCAGAATATGTTTGATGAGCCGGTAGCGTCCGTTGGGTTCTGAATTGGTTAGCCGATAGAAAACACAATCACGCTCCGGGTATTCGATCCGGTGATGCAGGTCACGCTTTTCCTCGTGGCAAAACGTTTCCCCGTCGCTGATGAGAAATTGAAAATCGCGTGTGTTCGGCTGGTCCACATACGGATAGTAGATTTCGTTGACGATGCCATGGCTGAGCGTGAACCAAACCCGGCAACTGCTGTGGTAAGCGGTGCCCAGGCCTTCCTTGGCACTGGAGGTCCAGCGGGGTTCCATCCCTGGCGAACCGAATGCAACTGCGTTGTCGGGTGGACTCATGGAAGAAACAGACCGGCACCAGACTCCAGAAAATGAGTCAGGGGCGTCACCGGCTTTAATAAGCGGAAGGTCATTGAACGCAAGAGGCGTTCAACCGATTCCAAGAAGCTTTGCCAATGCTGAGCACGATGGGAGCACAAGTGTCGTTGATTAATCCATTCGAATCATGAGTAGAGGGCTACAACTTCAAGCCTGCGTTTTGGACCTCACGATAGGGCAGCAACCAGATGAGTGATTCATCATGCAAATCGACGACCTGGATGCGGTTGCCAAATGGGTCACGGAAGTCGCATTTAAACGGTGGAATCAACTTGATGCCATATTTCTTGCTAAGCTTTTCGCGGACTTCTTCGACTTGCTGCTCGTTGCGCACCATGATTCCGAAATGCCTCATGCGGCAGGGTTCCAACTTTTCGACTTTAAACATCGCAAGAAACTGGTGCTCCCCGAGTTTGAAAAATGCGTCACCCTCGCCTTCGTCGAGTTTCTCCAGATTGAAGACATCTTGGTAAAACTCGATGGCCTTT
>JAYVZW010000208.1:0-5984 GCA_043783015.1 Verrucomicrobiota bacterium | reverse complement strand
AACGTGACTCTTCAAGGTCGGACAATGCGTATGAGCGTGGGAAGATCGCTCGGTAAAAACGTGAGATCGACCGGGGCTAAACGCATCACACTTGAGATCACGGATGCGGATGGCACAACGAGGAACGACCGACTTCTTCTTTTGAGTGAGGGCAGCGATTCCAAATGGAAACTGGCCCTGCCCGCTGATTCGGAGTTCAAGATCAAGCGCCCGATAGCTGATCAATTTTCTCTCCGGAGTGGTGGCGGCTATGCATTCCTCCCTCTGCCTTCGCTGAACTGGCCATGGCGTATTCACCTCCATTTGGATTGCCCAACGAACTTGGCTCGTTCTGACTGGAACCCTGCTGAGCAGACCAAAACGGAAGCGCATCTTCAACATGCTGCCTCTGAATTAGCACGGTGGCTTACTCAGAATTCGGAGCTGTGGCATCCATCATGGCAACCAGCCGATATTCTGACCGAAGCACCTTTCGATCTCCAAACCGAATCAAGTGCGCGTGTATTTGCAGAAGCTTACAGGGAGGCCCTAAACGGTGAACCATCGCTGCGCACGCTCTGGGGGACTTTGACAGTCCCGGAGCGTGCCAGTGGATTAATGTTGGAACCAGGTCAGGCGGTTATTGATGCGTGGTCAAAAATGTCGGAGTTTGTCCCGACTTCTGTTCAAGATCAATTCCCGCTTGTCCTTTTGGGCAATGGGGTGGTGCACCTTGATCTTCCGAGGCTCAAGACTGAGAAGGCCAGTGAGGTCTTCGATTTATTGAGGGCAGGCATCCACGATGCGGTCTTCTGGCAGGCTTATGTGCTTGCCGTGCTGGGAACAGTTGCAGAGTCCTCAGGTGGATATTCCCGAAGTGAGTTGATCGGGGATTTGCTCGGCCTCGTGCCTCTGAACCGTCCTGTCGGCGGTGCCATCACGATTGAGCAGGCGTCTCAGAGCCGCTTCGCCGTCCGGTTGACCACGGAATGGCATGAATTCTTTCGCCATCTCAGCGCCAACTGGCTTTCACCAAACTGGCCGCTGGCTGACTTGTCGGTGTTTGGAATGCATATCTCGGAGATACTTCGTGCGTTGTCATCTCCGTCTGAAGCGCCGACTGGCTGGGACGAGGTGATGAGAATGACGAAAGAAGATTTCAGGGAGCACGGCCGTGGGTTTTGGACAATGCCGCGTGCGCCCTGCCCACCTTCCATGGCGGACAATGTAATACGCGCACTCTGGGTTGAGAGTGGGCAGAATTGGCTTCCACTGGCAGAGACATGGGTGGGCAGCGAGTCAATCGCGATGCTTAAAGGCATTGTTCATCGATTTGACCGCCAACAAGGAGAATTGAATGACAACCGGCGAAACGAAGTTCGCGCGGCACTGGATCGATGGGCTGTCGACGATGAATATAATCAAATCATTCTCCAGCGGCTAGAAGAACAGGCATTTCCTGAATTTAAGCGAAGGCTCAACGATGAGAACCCGAACAATCCTGCTCGACTGCGAATGCTGATACTCGCAGTGAACTGGAATCCCGCGAACTTGCCGAGTGCTTGGCGCGAGCCTGTCATAGAAGCAGCCAAGACTGCGATCATTGATCTCTTTGAAAATGCTGGATTTGGCGATCAGAGAGGCAAGACGATTCTGGTCGGTGGAGGCGGACTGGCAAAGGTCTTAGCGTGGCTGCCAGCCTATCTTGAAGCACCCGCATGGTTGGAACCAGACGCAGTTCAAATGATCGAAAATCAAGGTATATTGCGGGACCTCAGGCTGTCCTGCATGGAGCTAAACAGAGTCAACCAGGAGCAAAAAGCTAAACTTGGGCGGGAGCTTCTCGAAGGTTTTCGCCATTGGCCTCAGCCACCTTATGAACAGGGGCTTGTGGCCACAATGAGTGAACTGTTTCATGATGCGACAAACACATGGACCGTCGGCTACGCTGGTGGTGCAGACAAAAGGCTGAATGAGCATTGCTGCTGGATTCAGCCCCGAATTCCGGGTGATGCCAGGACACCGCAAGAATGCGTCATCGCCGGTGCTGAGCAACGAGAACTGAGCGGAGGCGCCTTTCTGCCAGAACCACTGGCTGCTGTGCCTGAACTCCGTGAGAAGTGCTTCCAAGTCCATCAACTCATGCAAGATGAGCTATGCCCTGATGAAGACGATGTAACGATTCTAGTCGAGGCTGAAATCCCGGAGGCTCTGACACAAAACCCTTGGTTTCAAAGGCTTCGCCAACTGCTTCCCAACGCCAGCATCGTCTCCCTCGCGGGCCGTCAGAAACTCAGGTGGAAACGAGGCGAGATGGAACTCGTCATCTCGAAGGCCTCCTTTGGCATCTGCAAAGTAGATGGGCAAGAAGTGATCTTTGTCGCAGACTCAACCCGACAGATTGTTCCCGCCGATAACACCCTGTATCTGCCTGTTCTAGTGGCTTACACACAAGTAGCCCCAGATGATAAGGTGATTGCCAAGGCCGTAAGAAGTAATCGCGGTCTGCGCAAAATCTACATCGAACACAGAGCAAAGATCAAAGCCCGTCTGGTTCAAGCACACGCCTCTGATATGGGCTATGAAGCAGAGCATGTGATGCGGGAACTGCTTCAGAACGCCGAAAGCGCCTATGCAAGCCGTCGTCCGGAACTGTTACCTGAGCGTGCTACCTTTGAAGTCTCCGCCAAATCAGAGGACCATGGTGCGGCGTGGAGAATCGAAGTGGGTCATTATGGACGAGCATTCAATGAGACAGACAAAACCGGAAACGAACGATCCGACGACATCGAGCGGCTATGTGCTTTAGCTGGATCACAGAACCGCACTCCAGAGGAGGTCGGAAGATTTAACCGTGGGTTCAAATCCGTGTTTCAAGTCACTGACGAGGTTCAAGTCGCTAGTGGTGGTTACACTTTCAAGATCAAAGACCTGCTGCTGCTCGACCCCGCTGAACCGACCCGCTCCCCGGAGAACAATGATCTGGCAACCCGATTCACCTTCGAGGTCAACGCAGACAAGAAGCTGGAGCTATTTCGTGAGAATGGCGGTAGAGAGCGGGCCTTTGAAGCCATCGAACTGGTTTTTTTGCGGTATGTGAGCCTTATTGTTATCAAGATCATAGACAATTCTGAACGTAGTTTTGAGATTGAACGTGGACAGACGACGAACGGCTGGCAGCCGGTCAGAATAAATGAACGCGATGGTGAACAAACAACGAGCACTTCTTATCTGGTATGCCAGAACCGAGATGACCAAGATCAACGAATCGCTGTGGCCGTTGCACTCGACGAAGCCAACCGTCCTGAGTCTATCTCTGAAGATAATCGGTATCTTTATCGCACCTTCCCTCTCAAACAGAAATCAGGGTGGTTTCCGTTTTTACTCAACGCTGATTTCCTGACGGATCATGGCCGCGCTGGCCTTTCCCCGAAACCCGAGAATGAGATATTCCTCGTTAGTGGTTTACAAATGAGCCTTTCACTGGTTCGCAAGCGCATCGAAAACTGCAGCGGAGATTTTGAGGTATGGTGCGCCTGGGTAAATGCTCTGGAACGTCGCAAGCTGTCGGAGGGATCTACGGCTGTTCCCATTCAGCGTAACGCTTTTGAATCTGAAATCCGCCAGTTTGACACCTGGCTGTGGCAGCATCTCCCAGATGGTGAAGCGCTTCGACCTGCTGCTGATTTTGTCTTCCCTTCGCGCCTCATCAGGCGTCTCAATGAGATGCCTGAGTGGTCAGCAGCGTTCAACTTTGAAGCGGGGAGTTGGGTCGCGCATGAAGTGTCAGAGGCATTGGTCGCATTTGGCAGCCCATTTCAGCCCCCTCAATCCTTGCAGTCCCATGTGGCCCAAATGGTTGCAAGAGGCGCTGATAAGGAAGAATTGAGAAGGTGTCTTGAGGACATTCAAGGTCTTGAATTCGCGCAGGACATTGTTTCGAGAATGGAGGTCGAGGCTGCTTTGGGCTTGGTGGCCCGGTATCAGGTCGTCCAGTTCAGGGAACTCCTCGAACTGTTGCCGACCGATTTTTTGTCGGCTGATAAATCGGAGGAAGTCGAAACGGGAATTGAAGCTGCTGCTCTTGTATTAAACTGGAACGAAACCGAAGCGTTGAATGAGTTCACGCTTGCAGGCTGGATGGGGAAACTGGTGTTTGAAGGACTCGAGTCAGAATCGCCGACAGGACAGAGGTCAATCCTGGAAAGCAGAGACAGCCAGAAGGGAAAAGAATGCTGGTATCGACTTTTCTGCCTGGGAAGCCTCCTTGGGGCGAGAGCTTTGCCCCACACCGTCCGACGCTTCTGGGAAGGGCAGCTTGCGCCCCGTCGAATCTTCGATGCAGCAACGGGTGGTGGAGAGCTTGCTAAAATTCTGGATGAGATTTCTCATCGCGCTTTCGCTGATCTGGATGCCACTGGTGAGAACGCCGAGATGTGGAGGTGTGTATTTTATGATTTCCAAAAACTGCGACTATTTGTCTTTGAGGATGATTTGCCTGGAGCGTTTCTCGAGCATATCCAAGAAAGCCAAGAATGGGACAGCCCAATTAAGTTTCTCAAAAGCGGATCGCGAGAGAGTGGTGAACGATGGGCAGGCGTTCTGGGGCAAAGCATGACCGCTCCTCTATTCTGGATCATGCGGGAATTGCGTCGTATTGAATTGATCAGCTCATCCGCCTTTGACTCATCCTGCTTTTACATGAACGGCCCAGCCCGAAGAATTGCCGTTCGATTGAGATGGCTGGATGAGGAAGACCGCAGGGCATACCGATTTGAACAATTGCTGACACTCAGCGAAACATGCCATTCTGAGATGAGAGACAAATTGAGCGGCTCAGCCTCATTCTTTGACCTTCCGCTCCAGTGGTATGCGCACAAGAATCCACGATGAGCGAGTGCTAATCATCCCCACCCAATCCTCCAACCGCTGGTTGGAGAATGTTCTGAAATCTGCCTGATCTAAATAAACCTCTTATGCCTCTACAACCCAACGACCGTGTCTTCCAGCCAGAACACCCCGAGCACGGCTATGGGATCGTTCGGCTGGTTGAGGAGAGCGTGCTCAGTGATGAGCGCGTTTGTCAGGTGGCGTTTGAGTGGGTGCCTGGATTGATGGCAGTGCCCGAGACTTCATTGCGGGTGCTTCCGAAGTTGGAAAGCGGGCAGAAAATAGAAGCTGATGAATGGGGTGGTGTGGAAGAACTGCAAAGACGGCTGGGCGCGGCGCTGGTGATGGCGGAGAACAGTCAGTCTGCCGCCTTCATCCGGTCATTCACGATGCCATTGCCGCATCAGGCTTTCCTGTTGGAGAAGATTCTGACTCAACGGCGGTTCGGGCACGTGATCGCAGACGATGTGGGGATGGGTAAGACGATTGAGGCGGGACTGATCATTGCGACACTGCGGCAGCGTGAGCCTCGCACGCGGGTGCTGGTTTTGTGTCCGGCAGGTTTGGTGCTGCAATGGCAGGATGAGATGGAGGAGCACTTTGGGCTGATGTTCAGCATCGCGGGCCGTGATTTCACTGCGGATCGGGCTGCGAACTGGGATTCCCACCCGCTGGTGCTCGCATCGCTCGACACGCTGCAACAGGAGCGACTGCGCGATACGCTGAAGGGTGCGCCACCCTTTGATCTCATCGTGTGTGATGAGGCGCACCGGCTCACGGCACGACGGGAGTTTCTGAGCAATGAGCTGTATCGCACCCAGAACTATCGCTTCGTGGAGTGGCTGGTGCAGCAGCGAGTGGTGAGCTGGGAGGAGGGCGGCGATGGCAGTCCTCGCTCGCCAAGACTGTTGTTGATGACCGCTACGCCACATCAAGGAGACGACCTGCGCTTCGCCTACCTGCTCCAACTGGCACGACCTGACCTGATCGAAGCTGAGTCTGCTGCGGGTCTTGGCGGGGCTTTGACCAATGCGACGACGCTGGAAGAATGCTTAACGCGAACTGCGAAGAAGCGTGCGGTGGATTGGAACGGCAAACCTATTTTTCTTGGTCAC
>JAYVZW010000207.1:0-5994 GCA_043783015.1 Verrucomicrobiota bacterium | reverse complement strand
CCAGCCCGCAGGCACCCGACCATGTCACATGGGATCCGCACAGTGTGAAAGCGATGGTTGATGCTTTGAAAAAGGAATATCACATCGACGACGACCGCGTCTATCTCACCGGACTCAGCATGGGCGGCTACGGCATGGGGGATACCATCATGGAATATCCCCGCACCTTCGCCGCCGCCGTGCCCATCTGCGGCAGCGCTGGCGTCAAGTTCGTCGCGGCCGAGCGCATCAAGCACATCCCCGCCTGGATTTTCCACGGGGCCGACGACAACGTAGTTCCCGCCGCCAATTCCCAGCGCATCTACGACGCCCTCGTCGAGGCCGGGGGCACGCCCAAGCTCACCATCTTCGCCGGCGTGAAGCACGACTCCTGGACCCGCACCTATGAGGATACCGATCTCTGGAAATGGCTCTTTGCGCAGAAGCGCGGTGACGGGAAGTGATGCGGCAGTGCACACCGGGCCGGGCTTGATCACACGCGCGACAACTGGCGGCACAGAGACATGTGCAGCACGAGAATGACAACAACCATGGACAGGAGCATGACCGAGGCGTTGAGATAGAGCGTGTTGATGCGCAGTTCCTCATACCAGGACTTGGGCACATTCGATTTGCGTTCCGTTTCCAGCCCTGTCGGCTCTGGTTTTTTGGCATCGATCAGACGATAGGTTTTGATGGTGCCAAAGAAAACATTGGGGCTCGCTTTGCGACGATAGTCCTCGCGCTCCATCTCGGCCTTGGTGACGAGGTCGAGCACCTTGCGGTTGACGTAAATCTCCTCGGCACTGACGGCTTTCCTGCCCCGTGGCTGGTCGATGAGCCGGGCGTCGAGCCTGCCTTCAGAGATGCTGTCATTGATAAGATTTAGCCGCCGCGCGATGCCCTCGGCGCTGTCATCCTGAAGGCCGGAGACGACGGCAAGGGCCTGCTTGGTGAGATCGAGATCTTTCCGCTGGGCCTCGGACATCTGCATTTCCTTGGGCAGATTGATGAGGGACTGGATGCGATTTTCCAGCGTCTCCTGACTGCTGGTCAGGGGGTTGAGCTTGGCCTGCGATATGATGGCGGATTCGTAAGACCACCGCAGCGGCATGAACTGGCAGATGAAGGGAACCTTGAGCTTGCTGGCGGAACTTGATTCATCGCCTTCTTTCTGATCAATCCATTTCCTGATGGAATAGACGAAGTCGAGGTTGCGATTCATTTCCTCGTATTTAATAAGGGCTCCGCCGAGGATGATCTGCGGGATGAGCATGAGCGGGATGATGTTCAGCGCAGTGCGGGAGTCGTGCACCAACGACGAGACCAGCAGGCCGAGGCCCACGCCGGTGAGCGCGGTGAGAAACATCCACAGGAGATGCGGCAGAAACATGTCGCGGATTTCCAGCACGTAATTACCGATCAGAAGATAAATGACGCACTGGGCCAGGGCGAAGGCGGCGAGGGAAGCCAGCTTCCCGCAAATGTAGTAGCCGACGCGAAGATTGTGATTGCGCTCGCGGTTGAGCATGGCGCGGTCACGGATAATTTCATCAGCGCTGTTGGTCAGGCCGAGGAACATGGCGACGACGAGGCTGAGGAAAAGATAGCTCGGGATGTGGAAGGCGGAGGCAAAGGTGTAGTTCTCCTCCTCCGAATAGCGCAGCACCATGGAGATGAGGAAAGCCAGCGCGGGCGCTTCCAGCAGCGTGGCGAGGAGGTTGGCGCGATTGCGCAGCTTGCTGAGGAAAGCGCGCTTCAGCATGGTGGCGAAGATGATGCTTTCCTCGCGGAAATTCAGCCGGGGCTGAGAAGGCAGGCTGCGCTGGGAAGCGGATTGCGGACCCTCCTGACGCGTTTCATGGCGTCGTTTTTCGGGCGACGTGACGCTGTGCATGAGGACGTGGGTTTGATAGCGGTCACGCCAGAAATTTGGCGGAAACCTCCGCGCAGGAACAAGATGCCCATCGGTGGTCTGCTCGTGGAAGATATCGCCGCTGATGTCGCGCAAGGGCGTCTCCAGCACGTCGAAAACAAAGTCCGGCGTCAGATTGGCCGGCATGGGCTGCGGTTCCTCGCCGTGGCCGGTCTCCTCGCCATAGGCATTCCAAAAATATTCCAACATCTGCTGCGGGGTGCCGAAGAAGGCTATTTTTCCGCCTTTGTCGAGCAGCAGCGCCTTGTCGAACATCTGGAGCAGCCGCGTGCTGGGCTGGTGGATGGAGGCGAAGACGATCTTGTTGCGCGCGAGCGAATGAATGAGATCGAGCACGTGCTCGGAATCCTTTGATGAGAGACCTGAGGTGGGTTCGTCAAAGAGATAGACGTCGGCAATGCCGATCATGTCGAGACCTGCGTTCAAACGTTTGCGCTCACCGCCGCTGAGATACTTTTGCTGCGGTGTGCCGGCAAGCCGGTGACGCAGTTCATTGAGGCCCAGCTCGACGAGCTTCGCATCCACGCGCTTGCGCCGGTCTTCCACGGGAAGATGCGGACAGCGCACCGCGACGGAGTAATCGAGATTTTCCTGCACGCGCAGCAACGGATCGAAGGCGTCTTCCTGCGGGATGTAAGCGATGTAGGGACAAAGGTTCGCGGTGTTCGCGTAAAGCGGGAAGCCGTTCATCAATATCTCCCCGTGCTTCGGCTTGAGCTGTCCGGCGAGCACGCGCAGCAGAGTGCTCTTCCCGCAGCCGCTCGGCCCCATGACGCAAATCATCTCGCCTCGCCGCGCGGTGAAGTTGATGGTATCGAGCGCGGTGTCAATGCGGTCATAGCGATGCCCCACCTCGCGCAACTCCACGGCGCGGATGACATTGCGCTCCTCCTCGATGATGCGGTCGGAGAAATGGCAGCGGAGATACTGACCGTCGCCCAGCGTGAGGGTGTCGGAGTCCTTGAGATGCGCGCGGTCTTTGACCGGTGTGACTCCAACAAAGATGGGGCGGTCGGAACGAAGGATTTCCAGTTCGCCAGTTTTGTCAGCGTAGTTGCAAATAATCTTCAGGAGAATTTCGCCCTCGCCTTCATTGGAGAGAAGAATGTCCCCCTCCTCCAGAAGATCGGGATTGTTGGAGACGAGATAAGTATTGCGGCTGCCTTCAAGACGGAACTGCTCGCCAAATTCACGCGCCCGACGCCGGAGTTCCTGCAAGGAGATTTCGACCTCGCCCTGCGCGATGATCTTGTCCTCAATCGAGGCGTCGATCTTCGTCCCCGCGCGGAGTTTCTTGCCGTTGATCTTGGCGTCCGTGTCGCGCAGTGCCTCGACCACAACGGAAAGACCGAAGCTGATGCGCAGATTCGTGCCGCGACCGCGGTGCTGGGAAATTTCCGCACTGCCCTCGTCGGTGAGCGTCAGGTAAAGCTGGGTGCCGGTGAGGTTTTTCTTGGCGTTGAAATAGGAAACCAGGTCGGCGTAATCAAGGGACGCATCTTCCAGAACTACGCGCTCGCCTGGATAGAGGCGGGAGAACTCCATGGGCCGGAGTGTGCGGCTGCGGACCAGGACAGAAACCGTGCCGGTGTTCTTTAACAGGATGAGGTTTTGATAACGGAAGGCGATGACATGGCATTTCGGCGTCAGAGAGCGCAACAGCACATCATGCGGATCGATCGAACCGATGCGCAACGTCTCCAGCGGCTGGCCGGTCTTTCCCGCAATGTCCGAATCATCAAGCGGACGGTCCTCGGTGTTCAGCTGATAGACAATGTCGATGGCCTGCGACGCGATGCCGAGGTTCGTCATGAAGAGGTAAAACTCGACGAGCTGCTGGCGCGAATTTTCCGCGCGCGAGATGAGCAGGTAAAGCTGCACGCCCAGCAGAATTTTCTGCTCCATGGTGAGTGTCTTGTTCAGCTCGCGCGCTCGGGCGCTGAGGTCCTGCTGCTTCTGCAGAGCCTCCATATAGACCCGGCGCAGCTCGGAATAAATCGCGTCCGGATAATCGTAACGCATGAAGCCCAGGCTGGAGTCGATCTCCTCCTCCATCGCCTCGCCGTCGATTTTGCTGAAACCGGCAAAGACCTCCATGAGCACCGGAAGCATCGAGTAACCCGTGGTCTCGGTCTTCAGTCCTCGCAGCCGGTTCCACGTCCTGCGCCACCAACTTCTGTGACCCGCAGCGCGCGGCGCGGCACCGGAACGAATCGCCCGCGCAAAGCGCTGGGTCGGAGGCTGGTCGGCGGCGGGCGGAGTCATCAACGCGCAAGACTAAGCGTGTGGCGACGTCACACAAGAGCAAGTTGTAAGAAGACGGAAGAGTTCAAGGCAGAAGACAAAAGACATCGCTCTAACTCCACACATCCGGCACCCTTCATCTCGCGTAAACAAAAGGTGGGCAAAATCACGCCCCACTTTCCTTTGCCACACTCCCCAAGAAGTGTATCTTTTAACTCACTCAGACCCCATCCATCTATGCTCGACGAAGAACCCAAGCCACCGCGCAACAACAAGCGCAATCAGGAACCCCAGTTTAACTGGAAGGGCTTGGTGCTTCTCGGAGCCTCCGCCCTGATCATCGCCTGGGCGTTTTTTCTCAAGCAATCCAACACCAGCAGCAAGGAAAAGAACTTCGCGGAGTTCAAGAAAATCGTCACCGAAGGCCGCCTCGTCGCCGACGAAACCTCCCCGATTTACCTGGTTGAGGAACCCGGCACCGGCATCCAATACATCGAAGGACACTACCGGGAAGCCGGGCTGGAAGGCAAGCCCAGCTCTGCCTTCCGAACCCCGGTCAACATCCAATATCAAAAGGAGGAAATCTCCAAGCTCCTGGCCGAACAAGCCAAAGGAGCCACGCTCACCCCACGCTATGACACCAGCTATGGCGGAGCCGTCTTCATGACGCTGCTCCCGGTCTTCGTGCTCCTCGGCCTGTTCCTGCTCATCCGCCAGCAAATGAAATCAGCCGGGCGCGGTGCCTTGAGCTTCGGCAAGAGCCGGGCCAAGATGCTTAATCACGACCGCAATAAGATTACGTTTAAGGATGTTGCGGGCGTCGAGGAAGCGAAGGAAGAAGTCTGGGAGATCGTCGAGTTTTTGAAAGACCCCAAGAAGTTTCAGCGACTCGGCGGGAAGATCCCCAAGGGCGTCCTCATGGTGGGCGCACCCGGAACGGGCAAGACGTTACTAGCCAAAGCCATCGCCGGCGAGGCCGACGTTCCATTCTTCAGCATCAGCGGCTCTGACTTTGTCGAGATGTTCGTCGGTGTCGGCGCCAGCCGTGTGCGCGATATGTTTGAGCAAGGCAAGAAAAACGCACCCTGCCTCATCTTTATCGATGAAATCGACGCCGTGGGTCGTCATCGCGGTCACGGCATGGGCGGCGGTCACGACGAACGCGAACAGACGCTCAACGCCATGCTCGTGGAAATGGACGGCTTTGATACGCAGGAAGGCGTCATCATTATCGCCGCCACCAACCGCCCCGATGTCCTCGACCCCGCCCTGCTGCGCCCCGGACGTTTCGATCGCCAGGTCACTGTCAATCTGCCTGATGTGAAGGGCCGTGAAGAAATTCTCAAGGTTCACGCCAAAAAAGTGAAGCTCGACGAAAACGCCAACCTCTCCAAGATCGCGCGCGGCACGCCCGGTTTCTCCGGCGCGGAACTCGCAAACATCATCAACGAGGCCGCCCTCCTCGCCGCACGCAGAAATTTGAAGGGCATCGGCACGCCCGAACTCGAAGAAGCCCGCGACAAAGTCCGCTGGGGCCGCGAGCGTCGCAGCCTCGCGCTATCCGACAAGGAAAAGGAAAACACCGCCTACCACGAGGCCGGCCACGCCATCTTGAACGAAGTGCTGGAGCATACCGACCCGCTGCACAAGGTCACCATCATCCCCCGCGGCCCATCACTTGGCTCCACCATGATGCTGCCGGAGGAGGACAAATTCACGCATCGGAAAAGCGAGCTTCTCGATGATCTTGTCGTCACCATGGGAGGCCGTGTGGCCGAGGAGATTCAGTTTGGCGATGTGACAAATGGCGCCTCTGGCGATATTCGCATGGCAAC